>DATJPT010000011.1 GCA_035506275.1 Bacteroidota bacterium | reverse complement strand
GTCTCCCTTGTCCTTGCGACCAAATACGCATCGTCGTTCGGCGAGATGGTGCTTGTTCCGTCCGGAATCTCCTCCGGCGTGAGCACGACCCTCTCATTCGTTATCATTGTGCTTGGCATCATGATCGCGCAGGCGATAGTCTATAAGATCGCCATCAAGAAACTCGCCGAAGGAACCTGGAACCGGATAGGGGGGCTGCTCATGGGCCTTGTCGAGGGGGGGATTTTTCTAAGCTTGATCCTGATCTTCTCAAGTATCTATTTGCAATTCCCCTCGGCGGAAACTCGATCGGAGTCGTTGCTGTACAAGCCGATGAAAAACTTAGCCCCCCGAATCTTTGACAGCGTCAATACCTTGTTCCCCGAATCGGAAGACTTCTACCAGGAGATAATACATTCGGTGAAGAAACTCTCCCCCCATAGATCGGCACCGCCAAGTCAATGACCGAATTTCAGGCCGCTGCCGAAAAACTCGAATTTAAGAAAATACTCGGCCGCGTGGCAGCCTATGCTTCATCCGATCTGGGAAGGCATGCGGCGGAGCACATCGTCCCGACCGGCAATATGGTTGTAGTTGCACGGGAACTGAATCGCGTCGATGAGATGAAAAGATTGCTCGCAAGCGATGATCCGTTTCCGATCGACGGGTTGCGGGACATCCGCGAACCTCTCCAACGCGCCAGCGTTGAAAACAGCGTACTTCCTCCTTCAGACCTCTATCCGATCGCTTTGACTCTCCTTGCTTCTCGCAATATTAAGTCATTCATCCAGAAAAGGAAAGAGTCATACTCCGAACTATCTTCTTTCTCCGACGAGATTGTCACCAATAAAGTGCTTGAATACAACATCACTCAAGCCATTGATGAGAACGGAAATATCAAAGATTCAGCAAGTAAAGAATTGAGAGCTATTCGAAGCGACCTGGTTTCCTTGTATGCTGTGCTGAAGAAACAGCTGGAAAAGATCTTAAAGAATACTTCCGAGCAAGGCCTTACCCAGGAAGATATTATTACAACGCGCGATGGAAGGATGGTCATTCCCGTCAAGGCAGAACAGAAGCACAGCGTTCCCGGATTCATCCATAGCTCATCGGCGTCCGGTTCGACCGTTTTCATCGAGCCGGCCGAAACCTTATCCCTCAATAATGAGATTCGAGAGCTCCATTTTAGAGAACAACGCGAGATAGAGAAGATCCTCCGCCAGCTGACGCTCCAAGTGCGCGAAGCCGCTTCCGAGATCTTAAAAAGCCTTGACACTTTAAGTCTTCTAGATTTAACCTATGCTAAAGCCAAATACTCCACTGAAATAAAAGGAAATAAGCCATTCCTAAAAGAAATTGGATCGCTAAAAATAGTCGAAGGGAGACACCCGATTCTCCTTTTACACCATCCCCGTGAGAGAATCGTTCCTTTGTCTCTTGAGATTGGAAACGGCTATACTACTTTACTGATCACCGGCCCCAACGCCGGCGGAAAGAGCGTGGCGATGAAAACCGTGGGAATGCTCGTACTAATGCTGCAATCCGGCCTTCACATCCCCGCTTCACCTGAATCTGAATTTCCTTTGTTTGAAAAGCTTTATGTTGACATCGGGGACGACCAATCCATTGAAAACGACCTCAGTACGTTCAGCTCTCATGTCACCATGCTCCGCAACGTCCTCGGCGCTGCCGACGATCACAGCTTGATCCTTATCGATGAAATAGGAGCGGGAACCGATCCGGCCGAGGGGGGGGCATTGGCAGCCGTCATCCTTTCACAACTCACGAAGGCCGGGGCTTTCACTATTGCGACGACGCACCAGGTCGCGCTGAAGGCGTTTGCGCATGAAACCGAAGGGATGGAAAACGCTGCGATGGAGTTCGATCAAACAACCCTCACTCCGACGTTTAACTTCAGGTTTGGGGTTCCCGGAAGCAGCTATGCCCTTGAAATAGCCCGGCGGTTGGGAGTTCCTCCTCCGTTGATTTCTGAAGCGGAAAAAATGGCAGGAGAGCAAAAGTCTCGCCTCGAAAAACTGGTCGTCGACCTGGAGAGCCGGTCACAAATGCTCTCGAAAGAACTTGCGGAACTTGATCTGGAGAAACTAAAATACAACCAGTTAGTGGATAATTACGAATCTAAACTAAAAGGCTTGAAAGAGGAAATACGGCTGATAAAGCTGAAGGCGGTGGAGGAAGCAAAAGAAATTACTTCCAAAGCGAATTCGATCATCGAGAATTCAATCAAAGAGATCAGGCAGCATCAGGCAGACAAGGGATCGATCGTCGAAAGCAAACGCGAACTGAAAATGCTCAACGATGAAATTCGCGCCGTGGAGACGTCATTGCATGAGATCCATTCGGATGCTCCGGAGTTCGAGGAAGGCAAAACACTATCGAAGGGTTCCGTCGTCAAGCTGAAATCTAACTCTCAGATCGGTGAGGTGCTGCAGCCTCCGGATGCCAATGGCGTGTTGCAAGTTGCCTTCGACAGCCTGAAATTAAAAATTCATGTAAATGATGTCATCCCGATCAAGAAGCCAGCAACGAAGCCCCAATCATTCACCCCGATTTTTCTTGGCGGAGAGGCAAAACGGGAGATCGACGTCCGAGGTTTGTACGGTGAAGAAGCTTTACAAGCAGTAGATAAATTTATTGATAATGCGGTGGTTACTGGCTTACATCGGATCGATATTATTCATGGCAAAGGGTCAGGTGCTCTTCGCAAGAAGATTGCGTCCTTCCTAAAGGCCGATTCGAGGATCAAGTCGCACCACTTCGGCGAGTGGAACGAAGGGGGAATGGGGGTCACGGTCGTTGATCTGAAAAGCGAATGAAGGTGAAAACAATAAGAAAAATTCTCATCGCCAACAGAGGGGAAATTGCCATACGGATCCACCGGTCTGCCTCGGAAATGGGGATCGCGACTGTGGCGATCTTTTCGGACGTCGATAGAAGTGCTCCCCATGTTTTGAATGCAACCGAAGCATACCCGCTCTGCGGGAACCCTTCCAACGAGACGTACTTAAATATTGAGAAGATACTAGCCATCGCTGCAAAAGCAAACTGCGATGCGGTTCATCCTGGATATGGTTTTCTGTCAGAGAATTCCGAGTTCGCTCGCGCCGTGATTGCCAGCGGCCTGACCTTTATCGGGCCGCCAGCTTCAGCAATGAAAGCGCTCGGCGGCAAAACGTCGGCACGGAATCTCATGAAGGAAGCGGGAGTTCCGATCGTCCCAGGAACCACGACAGCCGTAAAAAACAGCAGGGAAGCGAGTAAGGCCGCTAAAGAGATCGGATACCCGGTGCTCCTCAAAGCGGTGCACGGTGGCGGAGGAAAAGGGATGCGGAAAGTCGACCGGGAAGAGGATCTCGAGCAAGCTTTGCTGCAAGCACAGTCTGAATCATCCAAGGCCTTTAATAGCGGCGATGTTTTCATCGAAAAATACCTATCTAATCCGCGCCACGTAGAGATTCAAATTCTGGCGGACATGCACGGTAATATCGTCCACTTAGGAGAGAGGGAATGCTCAATCCAGAGAAGACACCAAAAACTCGTCGAAGAGTGTCCGAGCTCTCGGCTGTCCGACTCATTGAGGTCAGCAATGGGAGACGCTGCTGTTGCTGCTGCTCGGAGTGCTGGATATGTTAATGCTGGCACAGTGGAATTTTTAGTGGATTCAGATAACTCATTCTATTTTCTAGAAATAAATACGCGTCTTCAAGTTGAACATCCGGTTACTGAGCTCGTCTATGGAATCGATTTGGTGAAAACTCAGATCCGGATCGCAGAAGGGGAATCGCTGCCGTTTAGGCAGGAAGAACTCGTCCCGCGGGGACACGCCATTGAGTGCAGAATATGTGCGGAGGATCCGTTCGAGAACTTTCTTCCGTCGACCGGCACGATTGAAGAATATGCTCCCAGCGGAGGATATGGAATCAGGAACGATTCCGGTGTGATGAGGGGAACAACTGTCCCTCACTTTTACGACCCGCTTCTTGCAAAACTCATCGTCTGGGGGTCTGACCGGAAGGAAGCTATTAGACGACTTGATAGGGCTCTTTCGGAGTACGTTCTCTCCGGAGTAAGCACAACGATTCCGTTTTGCTCATTTGTGGTGAAACATCCGGCCTTCATGAAGGGGGACTACGACATCCGGTTCGTCGAAAAGCACTTTCGGCCGGCCGAAGAGCCTCGCACGAACGAGGAAGAATTGGCTGCCTCATACATTGCAGCATTTGATTATCATTCATCCTCTGGCGAAGCAACGCCCGGCATTGGAAATCGGATGCTTGCTCCAAGTAAATGGAAAACCCTAAGATACGAAGAGCTATAAATGGCGAATGTCACCACTGTTGTCAACGGCAGGAAATACAGTTGGACCTTTGGGACCGACGGTTCGCTCGCGCTCGATGACAAGGAATGTCAAGCTGAAGTCCTCAGCGCTGCCGCTGGCTGTTGCACCGTATCGATCGGCGGAAAACTGTTCAGGGGACTGATATCTAGAAATAATTTACAATACTCGGTGCTAATCAATCAAAAAAAATACATCTTAGACATTGAACCTTCTACTAAAAAATCCCCTGGGTTTGGAAATAATCATGCTCAGAAGACTCATTCACAGATCGAAGTACGGTCGCCGATGCCCGGAATGGTAGTTCGCTGCGAAGTTAAGGAAGGAATGAAAATATCGCTGGGCGACGGACTTTTGATCCTCGAAGCTATGAAAATGGAGAATGAGATAAGGTCAGCTCATGGTGGGATAGTCAAAAAGGTTCTCGTCACAGACAGGCAAGTTGTAGATAAAGGGGCACTACTTCTCATCATTGAATAAAGGTCATTGAGCAACATGGGTACAGTTTTACATCAGGAACCGGTCGTAACCAAGGATGTAGCTCTTCAGCATGGACTCACAGAAGAAGAGTTCCAGAAAATTATTAATCTACTCGGTCGAACTCCTTCCTACACTGAACTTGGCATCTACAGTGTCATGTGGAGTGAACACTGCAGCTACAAAAATTCCATCGCACTCTTGAAAACACTCCCGCGATCTGGAGGCCGGCTGCTCGTGAGCGCTGGAGAAGAGAACGCCGGGCTGGTTGACATCGGTGACGGACTCGCCGTTGCATTCAAGATTGAAAGCCACAATCATCCATCTGCCGTTGAGCCTTATCAGGGAGCGGCAACAGGCGTCGGCGGCATTATGCGAGATATCTTTACTATGGGAGCACGCCCGATTGCCTCTCTTAATTCCCTGAGGTTCGGTGAGTTATCAGACGAGCAAGCCAGACAATTATTTCGCGGAGTCGTCAAAGGAATAGGGGATTATGGTAATAGTTTCGGCGTGCCGACGGTGGCCGGTGAAGTTTACTTCGACAAAAGTTATCAGGGAAACCCCCTGGTGAATGCAATGGCGGTTGGGATCGTAAAACACGCTGAAGTGGCATCCGCAATCTCTAAGGGCGTCGGCAATCCGGTCATGATTGTCGGCTCATCGACGGGCAAGGACGGAATTCATGGCGCTACGTTTGCTTCAGAAGAAATTTCCGAGGCATCGGAGAGCAAGCGCCCCTCTGTCCAGGTCGGCGATCCGTTCACCGAGAAGCTTTTGCTCGAGGCAACGCTTGAAGCGATCCGGGCTGACTTGCTTGTGGGCATACAAGATATGGGCGCTGCCGGAATTACCTGTTCAACGACTGAGATGAGCGCAAAAGGAAAGTCGGGGATGCGGATCGACCTCGACAAGGTTCCCGTGCGCGAAACGGATATGTCGGCATACCAGATAATGTTGTCGGAATCGCAGGAACGAATGTTGCTCGTGGTCAAACGCGGATACGAAGAAAAGGTGCACGAAATATTTGACAAGTGGGACCTTCACTCGGTCGTGATCGGCGAGGTGACTGATGACGGACTTGTATCAATTTTTCATAAGGGGGAATTGAAAGCACAAGTTCCAGCTGAATCGTTGGTGCTCGGCGGCGGTGCTCCGGTCTATCAACGTGAAACAAAAAAGCCCGGCTATATTGAAAGCCCAGCCGAGTCAATATTTGATTCCATCCATGAACCTCAAGACCTGAATGCCGTCGCTCTGAAGTTGCTCGGCAGCCCGAACATCGCCAGCAAGCGCTGGGTCTATGAGCAGTACGATTCAATGGTGCGGACGGGAACACGGGTTGGGCCGAGTTCTGACGCCGCGGTTATAAGGATCGATGGGACCGATAAGTTCCTTGCAATGAAGACCGATTGTAATGCACGGTACGTGTACTTAAACCCTAAGCTTGGAGCAGAAATTGCGGTAGCAGAGGCTGCCAGGAATGTAGTTTGTTCCGGAGGCAAGCCGCTCGGCATTACCAATTGTCTGAACTTCGGGAATCCATACAAACCTGAATCTTACTGGCAGTTCAAAGAAGCTGTCGAAGGGATCGCAATCGCATGCAGGACTTTTCAAACGCCGGTGACGGGCGGTAACGTGAGCTTCTATAATGAGAATCCGCTGGGAGCAATCTATCCAACGCCTGTGATCGGCATGGTCGGCCTAATCGAGGGCGAGAACCGTGTTACAACAAGCGCGTTCAATGACGCCGACGATGATGTTATTCTGCTGGGACCAATGCGGGGAGACATTAATGGAAGCGAATATCTGAAAGAGATCTTCGGCAATATTGGCAATAATGCGCCATACTTCGACATTGACGAAGAGAAAAGACTGCATGATTGCATCCTTCAGCTTATCGAATCCGGCCTCATACAGTCGGCACATGACATTTCTGAGGGGGGGCTCGCGATCAGTTTGATCGAGGCCGTGATCACAAGCCCGCGTCAAACCATTGGATGTCACGTGATCATCCCGCAACATCAACTGCGTGAAGACTTCCTGCTGTTTGGGGAAGAACAAAGCCGAATAGTCATTTCTGCAAATCCTCTGCATAGAGCTGCTATAGAAAGGGCTTGCGTAAGAAATCAGATAGCATTCACGCACATTGGAAAAGTGACCGCAGATCAGCAGATTCGAATTGGTGCGAAAATTAGTCTGAGCAGGAAGGGCACCGAGACGACTTATTTTGATTCGATTGGAGAAATAATGGACGGCGGCAAGAAAGCAAAATGATTTGTTCAGGAAAAGGATAACTTTACATAACACATATTATATCGTAATATGTGTTATTGGGAGCCTAAGGAACCAGGACTTTGATTGCGGCAGCCTTTACTTCCAGTCTCACTTCTCGTATATCTAATCCTAAGACCTCACCATCCACATGAACCGGCAGATCCGTGTTTGATGCAACTGAGAGTTTTTTTGTCCTCTTGAGCTCGATCTTCCCAAACCTGCCATGCCTTCCAATGAGCACAAAAGGAAAAATTCTTAAAATCTCTGACATAGAAAGGTTCTTCGCGAGGCAAACATCCAACATTCCATCGTCGAGGATCGCATCCGGCGTCAGAAAAAACCCGCCCCCGGAGCTTTTGCCGTTGCCTATCGATATCAGCAGATGTTTTCCCGTGCTCTCGAATTCGGGACTGATTGCCGTTGAAGCTTCCGCTTTGTAACTAGCCAACACCTTTATCGCAGCTATACCGTACTTTGCAAGACCGCGGACCCAAGAAATTCGTCCCGCTTCATGTGCAACCTGTGCATCTAATCCAATTCCGACAGAATTGATAAAGAACTTCTCCGTTGTTCGTCCGGACGAATTTACTACTTCAATATAACCGAGATCAATCGTTTTAATCGATTGTCTCGTAATTGATTGTAACGAGTTGCTTAATCGTTTAGAATAAGCGAGTGTCCTTGCGAAATCGTTCCCGGACCCGAGGGGCAATATGCCGAGTGCACAATCTGTCCCTGCGATGCCGTTGACCACTTCGTTCACTGTTCCGTCGCCGCCGGCCGCTACAAAAATTGGATAATGCTTGCTCATCTCAGCAGCGACCTTCGTAGCATCACCCTGGCACATCGTAACGTGTAGGTCAAACGGAATGTTCTTTGCCTTAAAATGGTCGCGAATGGACGGGATCAGTTCCTCACTTCGTCCGCGGCCTGAACGAGGGTTAAGAATGAGATAGGTCGGGAGCACTAATCGAAGTCGACGATGGATTGAGAAGAGAATTCATAAGATATTTTCCCACTAAAGACAACATGAGCGCTGCCGCTCAATGACACTTCGTGGTACTTTCGGTCCCCGTTCTTTTGGAAGCCGATTTCCAACGATTCGCCACTCCGAACTTGAAGTGAAACGGGAGCTGGCGCATTTTTGACCTCATGAATAATCAGGGCCGCCGCAACAGAGCCGGTCCCGCAAGCTAAAGTCTCTGCTTCAACTCCCCTCTCATAAGTTCTTATTACATAAGCTCCTGAAATATTTTTCTCAATAAAATTCACGTTGGTACCGGCGGGAGAGAAAGATCTGTGGTATCGGATTTCTTTCCCGATTGCCTGAACATCGACACTATCGAGATCGGGTCCCAGGCTCCTGTTCTCTTCAAGAAAAATAACGCAATGCGGAGAACCCGAATTCACAAAATGAAAATGAACCAGACGGCCGGCCACTTCAACGTCTTGATCCATGCGAAAGTCCGTGGGGTCTTTCATCTCAAGTCTTACCCGGTCGTGCAAAACTGAAGCGGCATAAATATGTTCCAAGGCCTCGAACCTGATCTCGGGCTTAACGACAAGATGCTTTAGGTATGCGTACCGGCTGATGCACCGACCGCCGTTGCCGCACATGCCCCCGTAGCTTCCGTCTGCGTTGTAATACTTCATCAGGAAATCTGCCTTTGCACTTGGTTCAAGCAATAACAGTCCGTCTGCGCCGATACCTCTTCTTCGGTCGCATACCTGCTGTGCAAAGACGTCGGGAGCAGAAACAATGCCGCTGCGGTTGTCCACAACGACAAAATCATTTCCTGCTCCGGACATTTTCATAAAATCAATATGACGGATACTCTGCTGATCCATCGGATGCGCTAATACGGTTCTGAAAACTCTCGTGGAGGTGCGGGGATTCGAACCCCGGTCCGGAGTGATGACCATTAGACCTTCTCCATACTCAGTTCATCTCGTGAACCATTCGCCGTGAGTTGACGGACGAACTCATCACTCTCAAAGCTATCTGGGATAGAACTTCACTAATACCTCTCCAGCGTTGGCATTAGCACGCCCGACTAAAGTCGACACCTTGCATAAAACCAGTCAGGTAGGGCCTTATGAAGATGCGCAGCTTAAGGTTTAGTTAAGCAGCGAGTGCGTAGTTGTAGTCTGCACTTAAGTTGGTTCCGCTTTATTTACGTGCGACTCGGAGAGCACGGTATGCTTATGTCTAACCATCTTCTACCCCGTCGAAACCATTCACCCCCTCATAGCAAATCTAAACATTCCTGTGAAGAATATCAATACACTGCAAGAGGGATTGCATTTTTGCGGTCTGATTTTCTTTATCGAATACCAACACTAAATTACGCAACATTCGTTCAAGAATTTGTCTGCTTGAAACGGGCTCAAGATATTCTTTCTGAAAAGTATAGCCTAGTTTACCTAAACTTTTTTTACAATCGTCGATCGAGAGGATTTTTCCGCCATTAAAAGGGTCTGCGAGCAGCGACTTGTTTCCAAAATTGTACCTGACAATGAAGTGCCCCGGCATTCCAATGCCTTCGACGGGAAAATTCAATCGGCGCAGAACGAGCATATAGATCACCGAAAGCGTGATAGGGACTCCCCGCTTCGTCTCGATCACCTTGTTGATGTAATGATTTTCAGTATTGTAGTAATCCGACTCATTGCCGCTGAACCCTTTTTCATGCGAAAAATAAGCGCCGATCTTGACGGCAAGCTCTTCAGGCTGCTCGGACGGATCCAAACGGGGCTGAAGCTCAGCTGCAAAAAAATTGAGAAGGTCGGCGTACACCCTCATATCCACACTCGGGAAAGCGTGTTTCGCGATCAAGAATGCTCCTTCTTCGAGATCAAGATCATCCTTGTGTTTTGCGCAGAACCGGCGCAACTGCTCCTTAAAAGCATTCAGAGAGATCTCGTCAAAGATCTCCCGCAGCCTCTTCTGCATCAACGAATCGTCAGTTTGAAGGTAACTCTCCAGGACTGGCAAGACCTGTTCTCCGGACTGAAGCAAATGATCCTTGGCTGAAAAATATATCGATTCATCTTCATCATCTAACAGATAAATCAGTGATTTAACTCGAGTTAGATCTATTTTTTCAAGTCGTTTCATTCACCAAATTGAATTTTCTGGATAATTTTTATTCAGACCTTCTTTCAATAGGCCAAACGCTTCCTTCGGAGAGTCGGCAAACCTGAACAACTCAATATCGTCTTTGCCGATCATCCCGCATTCCTCAAGATATGAAAAATTTATCACATGCTCCCAATATTCCCTTCCATAAAGTATCACGGTCATTTTTTTCTTGATCTTATTAGTCTGGAGCAGGGTCAGAAGCTCCATAAGTTCATCGAGCGTTCCGAACCCTCCCGGGAAGGCGACCAGTGCTTTACCTAAATACATGAACCAGTATTTGCGCATGAAAAAGTAATGGAATTCAAAGTTCAACTCCGGAGAAATGTAGGGATTGGGCAATTGTTCAAACGGCAAGCCGATATTCAGGCCGATTGAGCGCCCCTTCGCCCGTGAAGCCCCTCGATTGGCAGCCTCCATAATTCCCGGTCCGCCGCCCGTGCAAACAACGAACCGTCCCTTCTCTTTTAGCGACCGGGACCATTTCGTCAGAAGGAATGAAAGTTCCAAAGCATCCTCATAGTAAGCGGACATTTCTAGCGACTTTGCAGCCCTCCGGTACTCTTGCGACCGTTCAAGAACCTCTACCTTTTTCTTCTTGAGCCTTGCTGTCACCTCCGAGAGCTTCTTCTGGGCTGCGTCTGGGGATTGAATCCTCGCCGAGCCGAAGAAGACGATGATATCCTTGACGCCAAAATATTTGAACCGGCTGAGCGGCTCGAGAAATTCAGAAAGAATCCTTATTGCACGGGCATCCTTGCTGTTCAGGAACGAAAGATTCTTGTACGCATGTAACGGACGCTGTTGCTTCTTTTTTTCTGTCGTCAATTGGTGCCTTGGGGTGATTGAACGAATTTCTTGGTTATGATCTCCGCTATTCTTTCGAGCTGGACTTTATCTGTTCCGTCGAACGAATTGAGGTGGTTGCTGTCCACGTCAATGACGCCAAAAATCCGGCTTCCGGCAAGGAGAGGAACAACAATTTCCGACTTGGACTCGGGGTCGCAGGCAATATGCCCTGGAAATTTCTCTACGTCGGGAACGATGATCGTTTTCCTTTCTTTGACCGCCGTCCCGCACACGCCGCTTCCAATCTTGATCCGGACGCAGGCGACTTTCCCCTGAAACGGCCCGAGCACCAACTCTCCGTTGACAACGCGGTAGAACCCGACCCATGAATACGACGAAAAGGTCGATTTCAAAGCCGCGCTGACGTTCGCCATATTTGCCGTGAGATCGCTTTCATCTTCGACGAGCGCCGCAATTTGAGGATACAGCTCAGCGTATTTTTCCTTTTTCCCGTCAGCAGTTATTGTGATTGTTTCCATTTATTTTTCCATTGTGATCGAATATCCGGCCGATCGTGATCGATGTCTTGCTGTTGTCAACCAAGTATCGCGCACCTAGGAGTGCATATTCTTTTCTGATAACAGCGAGCGCAATCCGATGATCCCCGTTGCCTGTCAAGACCCCATTATTCAACAGAATTCCTACTTCCTTTTGCTGTGAAAAAAGTCGATGCTTTGTTGCGTCAGAGAATTCCGGTTCGACATGAATTCTGCAAAGCGTCCGCTGGACTTTTTTATACGTATCAAGCCGCGCAACAACCTCTTGGCCGATGTAACAGCCTTTGGTGAAGCTCACCTGGTCCCACAGGTTCAGCTCCAGCGGATTACATTCAAGCAATACCTCAGGTTCGCTTTGAATGATGCCATGCTCAATACAATAGAGTTCAAAAGCTTCACGGCTTACTTTTTTTTCAACTAATTGATCAACTACAGGCGGCGGCTCAATCGCCTCATCCCAATAATAGAAAATCGCTTTCCCGCCGAAATACGGTGAATGGAAGCAGCTTCTTTGGTCTGCATCGAACGAATGCTCATCGGCGCTGGGGGAATTCATTTGAGCAAAGAGGAAGCCATCTCCTGTGCGGTCAACAATCTTCACGTCTTCCATAATGATGAACTTCTCGAGCCATTGCCGGACCTGCATCCCTGCACCTCTGCCGGTTATCCCCACGAGAAAGTCTCCCGCATGATGTACGACGATTGAATCGATGACTCTCCCCTTTTCCGTCGTGAGCACCGTCTGTACTGATTGTCCCGGGCGAAGATCCTTCAGATCATTTGTAGAGATTCTGTGAAGAAAATCGAGCGAATCTTTTCCTTCAAGCCGAAGAATCCCGTGGCCGGAAAAATCGACGACCGCATCACCCTGCTCCAGAAGGAGCAACTCTTCATTGAAGGCTGGCGAGCGGGCCGGCGGAGTATATGCTGTGCGATCGTTCATCACTACTATTTTAACAATCCTGAAATAGGAAAAAATCCCCAAAAAAAGAGGAGCACCTGAAACAAGTGCTCCTCCTTGCACAAAACCTGCACAATATCATTGAACCTGTGCTTCTTCGGTTTCTTCCCCCGTTTCGAGGGAAGCTGCCTGGACACCGCCGGCCTTGATATACTGCCTGACCATCCGGGTAATTCGCCGGCGCGCCTTCAATTCATCGTCCGGCGAGACCGCTTTCATAGAATTCAGCCGGTCCTCGAGAATGATCCTTGACTTTGAAGGAAGCACCGAGAGGAACCGCTCGGAAATTTCATGAGGAGCATTCTTTAGGGCGATCGCGATCTCGTCGCCGGAGATATCCTTGACGATCTGACGAAGAACCCTTTCATCCAGCTGATTGATCGCGTTGAAGGAAACGCGCTGGCTCGTGATCTCGCGGTAGAGGTCCAGGTTCACCACTTTAATGAATTCAATGATCGAGGATTCGGCCGATTCATCGATATTATCGAAGATGTCGAGAAGGAGGTCCGTTCCCTGAACCTGGACGTTGTTGATCACCGGGATCGTGGCGGCCTTTGCAGCAAGCTGCTTTGCCACGGAGACATACGTGTCCGACGTCAGCCGGCGGAGTTTTCCAAGCTCCAGTGCAACCTCTCCTTGCTGCATCGACGGCAAATTCTTCAGCATCGAGCTTGCGATCGGCGTCGTCAACTGAGACAAGATAATGGCGATTATTCCCGGGGGTTCGTCCTTCATCAGCAGGTACAGTTGAGGCTCGGATAACTTTTCGAGAAACGCAAACGGGTTCTGCTTCGAATTTCCGGCTTCCGAGAATCTTTTCACGGCGAGCTGATTCTGGAAGAACGTCAGCGCCTCTCGCGCTTCGGCCGGCGTGCTTTCGCGCTTTTCCAGCGTCAATGCCTGAAGCGCCTTCATCTCCTCGATGGAAAAATGATCGCGCATCACCTGCAGGACGTTATTTCCCAGTTGACCGATGATGACGGTCAGCCTCTCTTTTTGATTCGCATCCGCGATCATGTCCCTGATGACGTGCGACGTCAGATCTGATTCCCCGGCGCATGAGACGATGAGGTTCGATTTCACCTTATCGACCTCTATGGCTTCCTGGTATTCTGCGTTCGAATCGGCAATGGCCTGTTGAGCAGAGACGGCGGGAAGCTCCTCGGCCTGCGGCGACTGCTGCATCATCGCTTCCGCGGAAGATTCTTTCTTCCCTCGTGAAAGAAGGACAACGATAAGAATCAGCAGGAGCACACCGAGCGCAATCAACAGCAGCGTTGTGGGGTTAAAAAAAGAATCCTGCGGCTTTGCCGGCGTAAGATCGTTCGAGGATTTTTCCCCTGCACGCAATTCTGCGTCCTGCTTTTCTTTTTCGAGCTGCTGTATCTGTTTTTCCTGTTCGGCCTTCTGCTGTTCGCGCTGAATCTGCAATGTGCTGGCCGGGAACGACATCTCCTGGAGGTCGACCCGATCGCCCCGGACCTTGTTCAACTTGCCGGTGTAGAACGCGATGTTCGTCAGCAGGTCTTTCTCTTCAGGGGTTCGATTCTTATCGATGAGCATCTTAACGACGATCGACTCGACGCCGAACTGCGGCTTTTCAACTTCGTCCGATGTCTGCGGCTGCGCCTGGAATCCTGAAACGCCGGGAAGAAGGAAATCTCTGTTGTCTCCCTTGGACTTTGCCGGCGTCGAAAGATCGACGAGCGTCACTTCCGCGGTCACGAGAAAATTGAGGTCCGAGAAGTACCGGCGGATCTCCATTGAGATGCGGTCCTCCAGATCCCGTTCCATTTTTTTCTTCTCAAGCTCAAGGTCGACGGCAAACAACTTCGCCTGCGCTACCACCGCAAGCAGAAGGATAATCTTTGTCAATCGAGTTTTCATATGTGTTCCAGGATGTTTTGAAATAGCAATTTCGTCTTTAAACGTCGTTGTGGTAGTAAATCCGAATGACAACTCGGCGGTTGTCGTTCCGGGCTTTCTCGGTAAACTGTCCGGTCACAGGGTCTTTTTCTTTGTTTTGAGGACGTGCATCGGCAAAGCCGGTACTCGACAGGCGCTTCCCTTCGATCGCTACCGTGTCCTGGAGGTAGTGAACCACTTCCGTTGCTCGGGCAGACGATAACTCCCAGTTCGACCGGAATTCCACGGTGCTCCGCAATGGCGTATCGTCGGTATGCCCTTCCACCGATATAAATGCGTTGCGAGCCTTGACGAAATAGCCCAGGATCTTTCCGATGCTGAAAATAGCGTCGTATCCTTCCGGCCGCAGCGCAGCTTTCCCGGGGGGGAACAGCAGATTGCTGCCGAACCTCAGCTCGATGCCGGCGTCGGTCATCACGACGTTGACCTGTCCTTTCAACGAGGAGTTCTTTTCGATCGTGGTCATCAGCTCTCTCGACAGCGTTCCAAGGTTTGCTTGCTGTTTCGCGGCTTCGGTGACGGATGAAGCCAGGCTGTCGAGTTTCGACTGGTCGGGAATCGACAGCGATAACAGCAGCGTAAACGATGCAAGCATCGCCGTCAACAAGTCGATATAGCTGACTTGCCAGTGCTGTTCTTCCGACTTTTTTCTGTCGCGTCGTCTCATACGCCTACGCTCCGCCTTCGGGTGAAAGCTGCGATACTGACGGCACCGACAATGCGCGGCTCTGCGGGATATACGACGAAAGCTTGTCCTGAATGAAGACCGGATGTCTCTTGTCCTTGATCAGACAAAGGCCTTCAACGATCATGCTTTTCAGGAGGGCCTCCTCATCGGTCCGTTTCTCGATCTTATCGGCGAACGGCGCGAAGATAAAGTTGGACAGAAACAAGCCGTACAGCGTCGTCGTAAAGGCGACGGCCAATGCCTGCAGAATCGGGCCGAAGCCCGCTGCAGCATCGATCTTTGTCGAGAACATCTGGATCAGACCCACCGTCGTGCCAAGCATGCCGTAGCCCGGGGAATAACGGGCTGCCGCCCGGAAGACGTTGACATCCGTCGATTCACGCTGTGCCTCGTTATCAATCCTGGCATCGAGGATCTCTTTGATCTCTTCCTTCTTATAGCCGTTGACAAGCATAAGAACGCCGTCGCGCAAAAAAGGATACTTTATCTGATTGGCATAATCCTCGAGGGATTCAATGTCGTGTGTGTTGGAGTATTGGGCAATATCCTTGATGGTCTCGAGATAGACCAGGAAATTGATCCTGTTTCGTATGTACACAAAATAGAGAGCACGCGCGGCTCCAAACAACTCCCGGAAATTGTAGCTGATCATCATCGAAGAGCTGACGCCGAAAAAAACGAAGATGATGCCGGGGATGTGGATATAATGAATGAGCGATTCCGGAACATATCCCTTCTGCAGAGCATCGACCGTCTCCGACTCTGCGCCGATGATCAAAAGCACATACGCAGCAATAGCAAAAAGGACATAACCGATAAAAGTTGAATTCATACGTGGCCTTTCAGTTAATTACATCCGATAAAGTATGGCCCGCACATTGTCCATCGACGGGTCGAGCTCGAGAGCTTTTTCCCAACTCTGCTTCGCCTCGGGGAACTGCCGAAGCATGTAGTAAATCGATCCGCGTACGGCGTACGCAAGCGCCATGTTCGGCGCGGCATCCACTGATTTATTGATTTCAGCGAGCGCCTGTGCATACCGGCGCTCGGAGAAAAGTGTCTGCGCTTCCTGAAGACTGTTGAGCGCCCTGTTGTAATCGGCATCGTCCTTTGTGTACGTCCCCTGCCGCGGCTGTTTCTTTTTGACGTTCGAGGTGTCGACGATGTCCTGAATGTCCGATGCGAGATCTTCCTTTTGAGGCTTCAGCAATTCATCGGCCGCGCCGTTCGTGCTCTTCTTTCGTGCAGGAGTTTGCTTTGGCTGTTCTTCTTCCTCATTTCCTCCTTGGACGTTCTTCCGAAGCCCTTGTCCCGAATAATCGATCGTGAAGTCGATGTCCTTATTGTAGAGGTCGAGCAGGACATCCATGTTGAGCGTCGGTGTATTCAGTTTGACCGAAGCGGGAGCGGATGGAGTTCCGGTCTCCTTGGAAGAGGCCGGCTGAACTTTCGCCGCGCTCTTCGATGCCGAATCGGACGGTGCGCTATAATTTTCCTGAGCCGCGGCACCCAGCGCTAAAGACCATACCATTAATGAGACACCTAAAACTCTTTTCATAAACTATCCTCGATGAGCATGTTCATCACAGAACAAAATTCACTTGGATACCGTAGAGCGGTCCGGCAACATCCGAATGGTCGAAGGTCTTGTTGATGGAGATCATGTTGTAGAAACCGGTAATGCCGATGTTGCGGCTCAGCCGCAGCGACAGTCCTCCGTAGTACGACTCTGCGATGCCGCTGTTCTTGAAGGAAATGTTGAACCCTCCCGCCACGTCGAGCATCAAAATTCCCGGACCGATTTGATCGTTCCCAATGATCTCGAACGAAAATCCCGGCATAGCGATGATTCCCATCAACCCGTATTTAGAGGTTCCCATTAAACGGCCGTCAAGATAGAACTTCAGGAAGTTCAGAATGGTCGCCATCTCGTTCAGCCGGTAGCCGACAGAATAATAACCGACGTTGTTCCCGCTGTCTTTGACGCCAAGCGTATACGAGGACCCTAGATTGAAGCCAAACGTGAGGTAATTTTCAATAAGCCCCGTTTTTCGCTTCAACGCATATTCAGCGGCAAGCTCCGCCCCCGCATCCGAAGGGAGCACACGATAGTCGGCCTTCAACTCTTTGCTCCAGACCGTGATGCCGTTCAGGTCGTTGATATTCACAA
Organism: Bacteroidota bacterium; assembly: GCA_035506275.1. NCBI lineage: Bacteria > Pseudomonadati > Bacteroidota > Bacteroidota bacterium. The sequence goes on along the minus strand of DATJPT010000011.1, from coordinate 43,195 downwards.
ACATGATGATCTGGTTGGATGAAACCAACACGTCGGTTGAGACTATACCGTCGACATTGTGGGCTTTCGCATAGGTGCGAATTTCATCCTCGGTGTAGGTGTTCTTCACCTGGAGCGTGCTGTCGGTTGCTTTGAACGAAAGCGTTTTCAAATCCTGTGCGCCCACTGTAGCGAAACGGTGGTCTTTGGTCAAAGCATTTTTTAATTTCCCCTCAAAATAGCTCGAGAGAAACTGGATCTCTGAATACGACAATTCTTCCTTGAACGGCCACCGGACTTTTGTCTTGTAAAGGAGCAGCGTTCTGATGCTTGGACTGACTTCCCTCAGAACCGGTGTCATTGAAGACAGCGCGGTATCAAGCGCAATATCAAATTTTGGGAAAATAGAGATAAGCTTCGAGTTCTCAATCGATACCCCTTTTGTTTCTGACTGAGAATCTTGAGTTGGCGGTTGCTGCTGGGCTTTACTTGTGTAGGAGAGAAAGGAGACTGCAAAGACGAACAATAATGCTACCAGAAGATAATTGCGCCGCGATTGCATGATGTTTGTCTGCTCATTGTGATTGGAAAAGAATTAAACAACGCCTACAGCGCATCCCAAGAAACAGCACTACATTTTAGAAGTAATTACCGCAATCAATTTAAATACTTCTTGCAAACTATCTCCTAATCTGCTGTAATATAAAAGAAAAATTAGTTTTGTCAAGGAGAAACTAGGTATTGCAAACCGCTTGCGATGGGCCTACAGGCCCTCGTGAGGTCGATTTTGCCCAATCCTGCCATGGGTTTGTTGAAAATGAGCCAGATCCGCGAGCGAGATATGTTAAACCCGCCGAGCAAATTCTGCGTTCGCAGCGGAACGTTTTTCCTCACCTTTAATGTTCTAGATGTAGAACGGATGTTAGTGTCGCCGAATACTCTCTTGCAATATAGTTAATCGCGCATTGCGCCTGCTTGACAGTGGTTTTTCATTTTCCTAATTTCATTTTGACCTGTGCAACGATGCCTCCCCTCATTGTTGCACCTTGAAAGGGTCAAGCCCGGTGTTCCCCCCAACACCGGGTTTTTTATTGTTGCTTCTTATATCCCCTTCCGCTACCTTCAGCGTCGATCTGGTCGCTCCCTGAAAGATATTGAACAACAGGACATCAAAATGAAAAAGACACTCTTTCTCTTGAGCATTTTTTTTATTCCTCTTTTTGTATCGGGAAAAGAAAAGCAAAAAATAATTTTCGACTGCGATATCGGCGGAGACATCGACGACGCTTTTGCCGTCGCGCTTATCCTCAACAGCCCGGAATTCGATGTCCTTGGCTTCGTTGTCGACCATGGCAACACGCCGCTGCGTGCAAGAACTCTTTGCAAGCTTCTATATGAAGCCGGGAAAGACTCTATTCCGGTTTTCGTCGGCGCTCCAACCCCCGGAATAGTCGGCGTCGACAAGGAAATTGCCGGACGCTCCAATCAATTCTATTGGTCCGATGGATTTGACAAAGTAGCCCCGTCGAATATGAACGCGGCAGATTTCATCATCTCCAGTCTGAAAAAGTATCCCAACGAAGTTGTTCTCTTCACCGTAGGCCCTGTCTGCAACATCAAAGAGGTCATTAAGAAGGATAAAAGTGCGCTGAAACTTGCCAAACAAATTGTCTCGATGTTTGGCTCGTTTTACATGGGATACAACGGCGGGCCGATACCGGATGCCGAGTGGAATGTAAGGGCCGACATCGAGGCCTCGAAAGCGTTTGTCGCAGCGGATGCAAAGAAAACGTTCGCGGGGCTGGATGTGACGACATTTGTGAAGTTGAATGAAGCAAACCGGAACAGACTGCTTATGCGCCAATCGCCTTTGACAAATGCGCTGTGCGGGCTATATTCTCTCTGGTTGTACGAGAGCTTTGCAAACGCCGACCCTACTTTGTACGATGTGGTTGCAGTTGGCTACGTCCTCTGGCCGGAACTTTTCACGAGCCGGAAAGCTCATATCCATGTTGACGATGCAGGGTACACCATGATCGACAGTACACGACCGCCGAACGCCGAAATCCTCATGACGATCAATAAAGAAGAATTCATGAAGCGAATCATGGAGCGATATCTGAAGCAGGACCTGGAGCCGAACAAGTAGAAATGACGGAAAGGTTCTTCGCGGGAGCGGTGAAACAAAACCGCGGGGAAAAGCACCGGGGGAAACTGAAATCTACGCTGATATCTGATTACCGTAAGTAGACCAGAAACCACCTCCTTGATTTACTCTGGGGGATTTTCAGTGCACCCACCAGGACTCGAACCTGGAACCCACTGATTAAGAGTCAGTTGCTCTACCAATTGAGCCATGGGTGCAAATGACGCTACGCAGTTTTACTTTGCAGGAGCGCTGACCGGCGCCGGCTGGCTTTGCGGAGGAAGCTGCGCAGGAGGAACCGAAGTTTGCCCGCTCTGAATCACGCTTTCTTTTGAGGAGGCGCTTTTCCCTGGCAAGAAAAAGAGGTTGATGATGAGCGCGAGAACTATGAACGTCGTCGCCAATATTGTCGTCGCCCGGGTCAGGAAATCGGCGGTCCTGCGAACTCCGAAGACCGTTCCAAAATTGCCCCCTCCGAACGCTCCCGCCAACCCTCCCCCTTTGCTATTTTGCATCAGAATAACGCCGATCAAAAGGACACAAACGATGATCTCAATTGCGATGAAAAAGGTATACATATCTCGAAATCCTCCAAAATAAAAAAACCCCGCAGTGCGGGTACTTAAACTCTATAAAAATAGCCAAAGAAATGCCAAGAATCAAGGAGAATTTTTAACGAAACCAAACCTTCACCACACTTGTTATCATTCTAAACGCTGGTCCCTACGTTTATGCGAGGGAAAATTTGCGTAATTTTATTATATTAAAATGATAAAGAAAACCAGTTCCTTGCACAATTGCGGTCGACAATGAGCGGAACACCCCTTTATTTTTTCTTTCGAGTCATCTTTCCGATCTTAATTTTTACTATCCAATGGTTTCTGTATAGGAAAACAGAAAGGTTCGTTAAGAGCTTTTCAACGGCCCCCCGCTGGTTCGCAAAAGCAGTGCCGTACGTCTTCGGGTTTTTCAATCTCGCGTTCCTTCCTCTTCTCTTCATCCACTCATTCACGAATGAACTGCCGCATTGGTTCTTCTACGGCATAGCTTACCCGATTTACGTGTGGCAAGGAGCGACGTTTTTTCTCTTCGTGGTCCTATCGATTGTACGAATTCTTCGAATGCCGTTCACGGCCCTGTTGCATGTAGGGAAAATGTTCGCCCCCGTGAAAGAAAAAATTATTGTCATGAAATCCACACAGAAGTTCCAGAGATTCGATGGATCGCGGCGGACCTTCCTGAGAACCGGAGCTATTGCCCTGTCGGGATATTCTTTTGCCGGAGCGACCAAGGGCATCATCGACCGGAATGATTACGACATCATTGAGCGGACGGTTCGGATCCAGAATTTGCCGGATGAATTCAAGGGATTCACTATCGGTTTGATGAGCGACATTCATTCCAGCGCATTCATGACGAAACCGGAAATGGATGATTATGTCGCCGCACTCAACGGGCTTAAGACCGATGTCATTTTTGTCCCGGGGGATTTTGTTAACAGCCAAACTGAAGAGGTCTATCCTTTCGTTGAAGCATTTTCCTCTCTTCACGCCCCATATGGTGTCTTCGGCTGCCTGGGGAACCACGACTATTACGCCAATGTCGACGTCGTTGCGAAGGAAGTGGACGGATGCGGGATCAAGCTTTTGCGGAATGATGCCGTTAGAATTACGAAGGGAAATTCGTTCATCAACCTTGTTGGAGTCGACGATATACCCATCGAAGGAACGCCGGAAAAATATCTTCACACAGCGTTATCCTCCGTCCAGAATCCAAACCCGAGGATCCTGCTTTGCCATAAACCGTATTACCTTGAATCGTTCGCGGATCATAACATCGACCTTACCCTCGCCGGTCATACCCATGGCGGCCAAATTGTCTTTGCCAAGGTTGGAAATTTGATCGTTTGTCCTGCAGCGCTCTTCTCCAAATATGTCTGGGGACTCTACAAGCTGGGAAATTCACAAATGTACGTCACGCGCGGAATCGGAACCGTCGGTGTTCCGTTCAGAGTCAACTGCCCGCCGGAGATCACGAAGATCACGCTTCAATAATTTCTTTCTCATTTCCCGTTGCAGGTCGGCTCTCAATCATTCCTTGCATTTCCGTCCTCATTTTTCTATATTTTTCCACAATTCAGCAGCCATATATCAGAATATTTTTTCTCATGGAAGACGCCCCTCATTCTTCACCGAAAAATACCGGATGGATCGAAGTCATCGCCGGATGCATGTTCAGCGGAAAGACCGAAGAGCTGATCCGCCGCATGCGCCGCGCACAGATCGCCCGGCAAAAGGTCATGATCTTCAAGCCGCGCATCGATAATCGCTACAGCTCCAGCCATATCGTGTCGCACAGCGAACAGTCGCTCGTTTCGACAGTCGTCGATACGCCCGAGGAAATATTGAAACAGTCTGCCGACGCTCAAGTGATCGGCATCGACGAAGGGCAGTTCTTTGCTCCGACCATCGTCGATGTGTGCGAACGTCTCGCGAATGCCGGAAAGCGCGTGATCGTGGCGGGGCTCGACCAGGATTACCGCGGCAAGCCATTCGAACCGATGCCGCAGCTTCTTGCTGTGGCGGAGTACATTACGAAAACTCTTGCAATCTGCGTTGTGTGCGGAAATCCTGCCGACCGGACCCAGCGCACTTCCGAGTCTCACGAACGCGTTGTTGTCGGAGCCAAAGATGTGTACGAGGCGCGGTGCCGCAACTGCTTCGAACCGCCGAAAGATTGAAGCGGGCATTGTTCTTGACCGCAAAAAAAACGTTCAGAATAAACCGCTGCATCTATGAATAGAGATTACAATGAGCACATTGCAGCTTCGGTTGAATACATTAAGGCAAAAGTAGGCACCCTCCCCCCGATCAGCGTCATTCTCGGCTCCGGCCTTGGCGATTTCGGAGATCTCCTCACCGAGAAGATTTCTCTCGAAACAAAAGACATTCCCTACTATCCGGTTTCTTCCGTTGAAGGACACGCAGGCAGGCTCCTTTTTGGAAAACTCAAATCGGCCGAGAACTCTTCTGCCGGCCTCCTGGTCTTTCAGGGAAGAATTCATTTCTATGAGAGCAACGACACCGACATCGTCGTTTATCCGATCGAAGTGGCTCGGAGGTTGGGAACAAAAACGCTTGTGGTCACGAATGCGGCCGGAGGAGTGAATGCGAGCTTCATCCCCGGCGACCTTATGATCATCAGCGATTACGTCAATCTATCGTTTGAAAACCCGCTTATTTCGCGTGCAAATGAGAAGGCAAGAATTTCCCGCCCGGAATTTAGCCCGAATCTCATCGCTCTCGCCAGGAAAGTAGCCTCTGAACACAATATTCCTGTGAAGGAAGGGATTTATTGCTGGACGAAAGGGCCGTCGTACGAATCCGCCGCCGAGATCAGGATGATGGCCTCATGGGGAGTCGATGCGGTTGGAATGTCGACGGTGCCGGAGGTGATTCTCGCGTCGAGTTACGGAATGGAAGTGCTCGGCATCTCCTGCATCACAAACCTGGCTACCGGACTTGCTCCCAGCACCCTCAACCATGATGAAGTGCGGGAGGTAGCAAATAAGGTGAAGCACAACTTTTCTTCCCTCCTTTCAAAGATCATCATGCAGCTTTGAAAAAGGAAAAAGGCTGTTCAATCGGATGAACAGCCTTCTCTTTTCCTGCCAATGCGATTCCACGAAATTGCTCTATTTCAGGAGCAACATCTTCCTGATCTGCATCTTCCCGCCAAATTCCAGCCGCGAAAAATATATTCCGCTGGCTAACCGCGAAGCATCAAACGTCACTTGATGGGATTCCCCGGCCGTTGCAGCTCCATCAAACAATGTTGCAACTTCCTGTCCGAGAATGTTGAAGACCTTCAATACCGCTCGCCCGTCAGAGGGAACGGAAAATTGAATCTGCGTCGAGGGATTAAACGGGTTAGGATAGTTTTGCTGGAGAGAAAATTCGGTCGCCACGGCCGAGGCGTGTGGATTTACTTTCGTCACGCTGCCGCTGCTCGATACGTGCTGGGCATAAATATCGGCCGGTCCGCCGAATGACGAGGCGCGGAGATCGTACCAAGCCACGATCGCTCCTCCCGCATCATCGGAGACGATGACAGGTTTCGTCTGGAACGTGGAGGGGGTGGTAGAAACGGGATTGCCCTCATTGTTGTTGGTAGCGTTCGACCACACGGGCTGCCCACTGCTATTCACCCGTTGAGCAAAAATGTTGACGCCGTTTTGCAGGCCTTGACTCCAGGCCACGATCGCGCCTCCGCTGCCGTCTGTCGTCAACACTTCAGCGCTGGTGTTTGCAGCGAAAGCATGAGGGTTCCCTCCCCACGGCAACGATCCGTCGGAGGCAATTTTCTGAACATACGCATAGTTCTCGCCATCTGACCACGTCAGAAGGACTGAGCCGCTTCCGTCCGGAATTAACGATAAATTTTCCTGGCCGGTCGATTTATTGGAGTCCGCCATAACTCCGAGTGAATCTGAAGGCGAAATCCAGGTGAGCGCTCCGGACGCATTGACACGACCTGCATATCCATGGGGGGATGATCCGCTTTGCGATTGTTCCCAGGCATAGATGACGCCGCCAGCATTATCAGAGGCGATCACTTCGTTTGCTTGCTCTTGCAGGAACGAAGGCTTCGGCGCGAGGGCAACCCCCGTCGTATCCCAACGACGATTACCGGCGCTGTCGAGTCGTTGCGCGAACAGGGAAATTCCAGTTGAGAAAGCGTTTCGCACATCGGTCCACGCAATGATTACGCCGGAGGTTCCGTTCTGCAAAAGCCGCAAATCGTCATAGCCACCGACCGGCAAGGCACCGCCGCTAAAGCCGTTCATTGCCGAGGATGACCACCGGATGTTGCCCGAGCTGTCAATCCGGGAGATGACCAGATTCTGAAACCCGCTGTAAAGATTAGCCCAGGCAACGTAGGCGCCTCCAGAACCGTCCGAAGTACACGCAGTCGTTACGCCGAGTGGATAGAAGAGCTGAAAGGGAAGCGGACCTGCGATCTGCAAGGCAGAATCTCTCCACATTCGCGTACCGTGAACACTGATACGCTGGGCAAAAATCGCCGGAGCGGCGCTTCCGAGCGCGGAATCTCTGTAGTCCTCCTCCCACGAGACAATAATTCCGCCGTCTCCAACCGCGGCTGCCTGAGGATGGGCCTGAATGAGGCCGGGGGGAGAGATTTCCACGCCGTTGGCAGCCCACACCGCATAGCCATTCTTATCCAGATGTTGGGCGAAAATCTTTGGATTCTTATCTCCCTCGCGCAGATCATCCCAAACGATGAAAGCTCCTCCGTTGCCGTCTTTCAACATTACCACATCAGCTGCCGTATGGCCACCAGTGTCGACAGGAGTGTTCTTAGACGGATCGCTGGCCCACTGGGCAAACACAGAGCTGAAGCCCCAGAATAGCGAAAGGAGCGCAAACAGAAAACGGAAAAGGTTCTTCATGGATCTGATCCCTCCATATGGTTGATATGAGCTACCTCTTTATTACCTGCCTAAACTTTCTTGGAATCTATTCTTCCAATGAATGCATCGAATCGGATCGAGCGATCCATCATTGGAAAGCGCTAAAATCTCTTTCTGACTCGGATATGGCGACAACTTGCGGCTTGGGGCCGGCAATATTCTACGGGGATGAACGTATAGGAAAAATACCATATACCGGAAGGTGTTACAACTACATATCTATGTAGTTTTCTTACAACCGGTGATTATTGTGATGGAGGTCAGGTTGAGGCTGTTGAGGGGCAGAAAGAACACATCGATACCGGTGCATTAGAGGGCCTTGTTTTTTAATGCTTTTGCCACCGCTTCGGTGCGGGATCGAACATGGAGCTTTGCATAAATATTGCGGAGATGAAAGCGGACGGTATTCACGCTGACAAATAACTTATCTGCAATGACCTTGTATGTATATCCTTCCGTTAACGCGAGAAGAACGTCGAGTTCCCGCTGAGACAGCGTGGAGAAGACCGTTGATGGCTTTGGCTGCTGAAAATATGTCAATACTTTCCGTGCGACTTCTCCCGACATCGGCGCTCCGCCCGCGTACGTTTCCTTGATGGACGTGAGAAGCTTCTCGGGTGTTGTCGTCTTGAGCAGATAACCCACCGCTCCCGCTCGTAGTGATTGGAATATCTTCTCTTCGTCACTGTGGACGGTCAGCATCAGGCACTGGATATGCGGATAGCGTTCTTTGAGGATCTCAACCCATTCAATGCCCGACTTGTCGGGCATGCCGATGTCCATCAGCACGACATCGGGCGGGTTTTCATCAAAGGTCTCAAGAAAGGTCGATCCGCTTGTATAATCGGCACAGGCAAAGCCTTCCGCCTGGTCGATGATCATTCGGATCCCTTTTCGCATCTCATCGTCGTCATCGATAACGGCGACACGGATGACGTCATCAGCGTCCGTTGCTCTCGAGTTTGTCTTCATTGTTGGAAATTTGGCAAAAGGAATCTACTGTTTTCCCTACGGCGAGGCAACTGCATAGATATGTAGTTATGGGGCGGCGGGGAATATCGCTTGAATTCGAGTCCCCTTCCCTGCCTGCGAAATCATCGTGAACGAGCCACCTGAGCCCTCGGCGCGCTTTTTCATGTTCGTCAATCCGTGCCCTGTATGCGAACCGCCGGCCTGGAAACCTTTCCCGTCGTCGGTCACAGTCAGCACAACGCGGTTTCCGTCCTGTAAAAATTCCATGTTCGCTTCCGAACAGTCGGAATGGCGGACGATGTTGGTGATCGCTTCCTTGGCGCAGAGCAAAATATTCCTCGCACGCTCAGGAGGGAAATGAAGGGCAAAGATGTTGTCGTCGATGGTGAATTTTAGCACAATGTTCTTTGCTTCACACGCCTCAAATGCAAACAAGCGAAGGCGCTGAACCAAGCGCTCAAGAGGCTCTTCTGTCAAACCGAGCGACCATACAACATCGCTCATCGATTCGACAAGATCGCGGGCGGTGTCCCCGATCCTTTTTAGCGATTCACCGGCGGTGCTTTCGCCCGGATCAACGCCCGCCTTGCCCGGCATGTCCCGCTCGATGACGGAAGAGAGTATCGCGATACGCGTCAGGCCTGCGCCAATGTCGTCGTGCAGATCGGCCGCAAGGCGTGATTTGATCCTCTCAATTTCGATCAACCGTTTCACACGGGACCTCACCAAAAGGAAGGAAACCGCAACGACAATCAATACGCTGGAAACAATAAACCACCATTGCCTCCAAAGAGCCGGAACAATTCTGAACGAGAAAGTAGCGGCTTGGGTACTCACCGTCCCGTTCCCGTTGATTGCCCGCGCCATAAAGGAATAATTCCCGGGCGACAGAGCAGCAAACATGATGAGATGATTTCGCGTTGGAGCGCTCCATCCGGTGTCGGCCCCCAAAAGCTTGTACTGATACTGGACCGCTTTTTCGTCCTTCAGGCTCAAACCGATGACGTCGAGCGAAATGTTATTCTGGTCGTAGGCAAATTCATGAGATGAATCGGCGTCTACCTCCACGCCGCTGACAAGAATGCGCGAAATATAGACCGGAGGAGGGATATTCCCCGACACGTCATGCCGGCGGTCGTAAAACGTTATGCCCGCATCGGTCACGAGCCACAACACCCCGTCTTTCATTTCTCCGCAGGCATAGACCGGAGGCCCGCTCAGCTCTTTTTTTGAATGAAACTTGATCATGCTGGAAGCCGTCATTTCCTGAAACCCCAGTTGGGTACCTAACCACTGGTGCCTATCGGCGTCGAGGATCATCGACCACACTGCAGTGCTCAGAAGGCCCTCGTTCAAAGAAAGTGGGTGGAACATGGAGTCGCGGAGGTATGCTATACCCCCGTAGCGTGTCCCGGCCCAGATGACCCCCGCGCTGTCTTGGAGGATCGAACGGATCGATTGGTTCGGAAGCCCATCCTCACTCGTGAACCGCCTGCCTCCGCCTTGAAATTTCTTTGATGAGGGAAGAAACGTCAAGCCGTTGTCGTAGCCCCCGAACCAAAAGTTGCCTTCACGGTCTTCACAAATCGCCCGCGTTGAATTATCCGGCATTCCGTCTTCCGCCGTGTACGATCGCAAAAAAGGCTTCGCCCGCTTTGGATCAAAAAGATAGAGACCGCGATTGTCGGAAATGCTGCACCAAAGATATCCTTCCCTGTCCTTGAACAAAAAAATCGGCATCCCCCCGGAACGATATTCGCTCCCTTGACGCCACCGGTGCTGGATAGTCAGTGAGGACGGACCTTCTTTCCGTGATCCGATCGCGAAACAGATGATATCCCCCCCCTGGAAACCCGCCCACAATGAGGAGGGGGGGTCGAACAATACTGTGTATGGTTTTTGATCAGTGACATCGCTTAACTCTTTATGCAGCGTCGACTGCCATGCAGCATTGTTTCCCTTCCATAATTCATAGATCCCATTCCACGAGGCAACCCACAGGTGTTCATCCTGATCCATTGCGGCCGCAGAGCCGTTGGGCGGGAATATCAGGCCGCTAAGCGGATACGTAAACACGGTCCGGTTCGCCAGCTTCGCAACTCCCTTGCTCCCCAGGCCGAGCCACAGATCTCCTTCCATGTCAATAGCGGCGGAGGAAATAAAATCCTCCGGCAAACCGTTCGAAGTCGAACAAAAAGGAATGGGCGCAGAGCCGGTATCCGGAAGACGATAAATCCCCCTTGTCGTCCCGAACAAAAGGCCGTCGCGATCGTCCAGCATAACATTGATGATAGCATTTTTTATGACGAGCCTGCGCAGAATTTCACCGTCGCGCATTTGCACGATCCCGCCATTCGACATTCCGATCCAGAACGTCGTATCATCAGATGCATATATACATTGAGGAACTATCGCAGGCTTACAGTGAAGATTGACGACCCGCGGATCATCAGAATCTGGAGGGAAAGCATAAAGCTGGTCGGACATAAGGACCCATATCGTTCCGTCCGGTGATTGGGCAACTCCGACCACCGTCCCCTTTATGACCGCCGGACGTATCCGTCTGCACTCATTATCTGCCAGCGTAAACAACCCATTGTCCGTCCCGCACCAGAGTACGCCGTGGCGGTCCTCCATTAACGCAGTGATAATGTTGGAAGAATGTTCTCCGTTAATTCGGTATGTCTGGAACTTGTTACTCCTCCATTTGCTTATGCCTCCTCCGTTTGTCCCAATCCATATCGTGCCGGGGTGAGCCCGGCTTTCCACGATGCAATTGACACGGCTGTACGACAGCCCGTCGGCGACTGTAAAATTCCGAAAAACCTCCCCATTGTAGAGGCTCACGCCGTCATTTGTTCCGACCCAGACGTATCCGCGAGAGTCGCAGCATAGGGCGATGACGTAATCCATCAGCAATCCGTCTTTTGAGGTGTAATGGTCGAACGGGTATACTTGAGCGAAGGAAGGCGAAACGCCCGTGAAGAAAAGATAAAGAAGGAACGAAACCCGGGACCCTATGTTATTGAATCCGCTCACGTTCTTCTTGACGATAGTCTGGGTTACAAATGGTAGAGCATGACATACACCACTACACCGGTGACAGAGACGTAGAGCCATAACGGCAATGTCAATCGTGCAAGCTTTCGATGCTTGTCAAAACGCGACGAGAGGGCCCGAGTGAGCGTCACGATCGCCATGGGGACAATGGCCATGGCAAGGATCGTATGCGAGATAAGGATGGTAAAATAGACCGGCCTAATGAAACCGGCCCCCTTGAATGGAACTGAACCAACGTGAGCGTGGTAATACAGGTAAGAAATCAGAAACGTGATCGACGTTGCAAATGCGGCAAGCATGACCTTTTTGTGGATCGAGCGCTTCTTATTCAGGATCAATAGATAGCCGGCGACAAGAAGAAGGGCCGTCGCTCCATTCAGGATTGCATTGATGGTCGGGAAGATCTTCAGATCCATGGTGCTAATTTTTTTCCGAAGCGAGATCTTTCGCATCGGCGACGATCTTTTCCAGGGACTTTTCGTCGCTCGAGTCGTAATATCCGCGAATGACCCCCTGCCTGTCGACCAGGACAAACATCGTGCTGTGAATGATCGGCTCGATAGCGGAGCCGGAATCCGCGGCGACGGCGAGGTGGAATCCGTCGCGCGTCAGGAAATTTATCTTTTCTTTTTCTCCGGTGAGAAATAACCAGCGTGACGGCGAGGCTTTATAGAGCTCTGCATAATCTCTAAGGACATCAGGAGTATCCCGTTTCGGATCGACGCTGAACGAGACCAGAAGCACGTTCTTCTCATTTTTTAATTGTTCCTGGAAGCTGGCCATCGTGCTCGACATAATGGGGCAGCTCCCGCCGCAGTTTGTAAAGATAAAATCGGCGATCCAGGCCTTCCCTTTCAAGTCCGATAACGGAAGTTTCTCGCCGCTCCGTTCAGTAAGGGTCACATCGGGAACAATGCTGAGTCGGGGCAATGCGTTCTTCGGCGGGGCCTTTAGCTGCGTGTACAAAAACGAGAACACAACCGCAACAATGACAAACCCTAAAAACCCCCAAAGAAAAATCGATCGAAATGAAGCGTCCGAGGCTTTCATGCTTTATTCCTAACTGATATCATTGACCCTAAGAAGACAGCTAAACAAAAGATGAGAATGATACTACATGCGACAAGAAAATCAGACGCTTGACTCGATACCCGGTGGTAGAGCATCATGCGCGTAGAAGAAATTGAGTATGTCAGCGGGTTGACGGCCATGACGAATTTCAGCCATCCGGGCGCCCCTTCCATCGGGAAGAGCGATCCGGAGAGAAGCCACAATGGGATAAGAAACAAATTCATGATCGCATGGAATCCCTGCGTCGATTCCATTCTCCATGCGATGAGAAATCCAAGTCCCGTGAGACCGAACCCTATCGCAATGAGCAACACCAAAAGCGCGATAAATTGGAGAAGTGTAAAAGAAAAACCAACCAGTGGCGCGAGAGCCAAAAAAATGACCGCTTGGATCACCGCGAGCGTTGTGCCTCCAAGGATCTTGCCGAGTGCAATGCTGGCCCCAGAGACAGGGGCAACAAGCACGGATTGAAGCAACCCCTCGGACCTGTCCTCGATGATCGATATCGTGGAAAAGATTGCAGTGAACAACATAATCAATAGTAACGTCCCTGGATAAAAATATTCGAGGTAATTCGCCCCCCCAAGAGAAGATGTTGTCTTAAAGGAAGTGCCGAGCCCCGATCCGATGAAGAACCAAAAAAGGATCGGCGATCCGATAACCCCGATCATCCTTGACCGTTGGCGGAAAAATCTGATGAGTTCGCGCATCCAAAGCGCATAAGCCGGGAGCAGCACTTGGTCCTTAAAGTTCATCCCTCCGCCTCGTCGGAATCGATCGGGTGCATCTTATGCCCTGTTTCATGGATAAAAACGTCCTCGAGCGTCGGCAATCCGACTGCAACGGCATTCACTTTTCCGGGAAAGGCCTCGATGATCTTGGGAACAAATTGATGTGCCTTTGCTTTTTCAACTCGAAGTGTGCCGTCCACGATCGTCGACGTAAGCTTGAATTTTTTCTTCAGCAGGGTTTGAAGTTCTTCCGGCGCGTTGGTGACGATGGAAATAATCTCTCCGCCGACCTTCTTCTTTAACCCGTCCGGCGTCCCAAGAGCGACAAGGTTTCCTTTATCGAGTATCGCCAAACGGTCGCAGTGTTCGGCCTCCTCCAGAATGTGCGAGGTAACAATGATCGTGATCCCGTCGGTTTTTCTGATCTGAAGCAGATATGCCCACAGATCTCTTCTGGCGGCCGGGTCAAGTCCCGTGCTCGGCTCGTCGAGGAGTAAAAGAGCCGGAGTGTGAAACAGGCCTTTGCAAATTTCGACGCGTCGTCGCAAACCCCCGGAGAGCGTTTCCACCAGATCGTCCTTTCGGTCCCCAAGCTTCAGACCGGCGAGAAGTTCGTTGATTCTCCGCTTGGCTGCCGCTCCATGGAACCCCTGGAGCAGCCCTTGGAAGCGCAAGTTTTCCATTACCGTCAATTTGAGATCAAGGCTCGGAGACTGGAAAACGACGCCGATCTGTTTTCTGACCGCGGCAGGTTCGTGAACGACATCGTGGCCGCACACTTCCGTCTTCCCCCCCGAAGGAGCAATCGCCGTCGAGAGTATCTTAAACATCGTCGTCTTGCCGCCGCCGTTGGGGCCAAGGAGCCCGAAGATTTCTCCCTGATGTATTTCCAAGGTGATGTTGTTAAGCGCTCTCCGCCCCGGATAGTCGTGGGTGAGATTTGATATTTTAACGATCGGAGCCATTATCAGAATGAAAGAGTAAGAATAATATAGAAAAAAAATAGACGAGAAGCCTCAGGCCATGGTATTGTCTCGCCTCAGCAGCGCGGGACGGTCCCCGACGGCATCCGCGTTATACTTTATCGATCACCATGAGGAAAAACAAGACCGGGAGGTACACGAGCGAAGCAAAAAACAACCGACGAGCGGATTGATTCGTTTTGGCGGGGTTCTCCTCTTGATCTGCGGCGAAGGTTACAGCGAACATGATCCCAAAAAAAAGGAAACCGATTCCTGCTACCAAGGCGCCGATGAAATAAGAAATTGAGGTCATACCGATGACGGAAGGGACAAGGCTCAATGGAATGAGCGCTGCGCAATTGCCGAGAATGTGGCGCGATGTTCGCGCGCCGTTCCGGTCGACGACGGTCAAGAGCTTATATCCCGCCCTCGCATAATCTTTTCTATAAAGCCAGGCGAGCGAAAAGAAATGAGGCATCTGCCAAAAAAAGAGGATCGCGAAAAGCACCATGGCCGCGAACGTTATCTCGTTCCGGGCCGCGGCCCATCCCATCAGCGGTGGAAGCGCTCCCGGAATTCCGCCGATCGTCGTCGCAACGGGAGAAATCCTCTTTAAGGGAGTATAGAGAAACAGATATGTTGTCAACGTAACGACTCCGAGAAAACCGGTGAGCACATTGACAAAAAATGTCAATTCAAGAAGGCCGATGCTCGATAAAAAGATCCCGAAAAGAAGAACCGTCCCCGGCAGAAGATGTCCCGAAGGAAGCGGACGTCTTTCTGTCCGTTTCATCAGCGAATCATAATTCCGCTCCAGATACTGGTTCAATGTCCCCGCTCCCCCGCCGACGAGAGTCGTTCCGAGAGCGAGATGGGAAAGGAGCCACAATTCACCGACGTTCCATTGACCGGTATGCCCCAGATAAAATGAACAGACCGCGGTGAGGACAGAGAGCGACGTCAGCTCCGGCTTCATCAGCTCGATGAAATCGGCAGCAACTTTCCACGCAGGACGTGAATATGGAAACGCTTGCTGAAGTACTTCTGCGTCGCCGTTCATGCTATCGCTCTCTCTGCTGAATAGACAAAAGAGAATCTCTTGACCTGAACCTGATAGACCCTCGCAAGATGGAACAGCAGCAGTACCGAGGTCACCAGAATCAATGCGCCCGTTGCAACATGTGCCGTCGTGACATCCACTGCCTTTTGAGAAATAACCGTGAAGGCTCCCAGAAAAAGCTGCGCAATGATCAGATAAACAAGAATTCGTCCTAACATTTTGATCCGCGGCGGCATTTGCTTCGCGCTCATGATCCTGACCGAAAATGTTATTGCGACGGCCGAGACGGCAAGAGCCCAGAATCGATGGAGCATGTGGATCAGGATCTGAGCCGAAGTCACCGGACCATCGGCAAAAAGGCGTTGATTGGAATCGATGAGCTCTTGATTGTACCTGGCCACAGATTCACCCGAGAGCGACGGAAAGATCTGCCCATAGGCTAACGGAAAGTCAGTGACCGCAAGTCCCGACCCGGTATGCCGCATGAGCGCGCCGAGAATTAGCTGGATATAGACGCAGAGGATCAAGACAATCGAAAGCCTGAAAAGCGACGGATCCGCAGATTGCGAAATACTCGCAGCGTCATTCTTCCACCAACGAGAGGTTACCAAGGCGATGGTGCAGACGATCGCGAAAAAAGTCTGGGCAAGCGTGGCGTGCGAAACAGAGAGAGCGGTCGGCAGAAGAAAGATCACCGTCAACCCGCCGAGCAGCCCCTGCGCGATCACTGCTCCGAGCGCTGCGATCCCCAGAAACTTTACCCAGCGGCGTTCTTCTTTCTTCCACAGCCAGACCGTAAGAATGATCGTCAGCAATCCGACGAATGAAGCGATCATCCTGTGGCCGTGCTCATACAGGATTCCGCCGACCATCGGGGGCATCACCATCCCGTACGAAAGGGGCCAATCGGGAACGGCGAGGCTTGAGCCGGTACTGGTCACCAATCCGCCGGCGATGACCAGGCAGAAGGTGCAGCAAGCGGTGAACACTGAAAACCGATGAAGGCTTTTATCGTATTGCAAGAGTCCGTTCCTTCGTAAGCTACTTTGCCGCCGTCGTGGAATCGCGCGGAAGTTGAGATATTTGATCCGCCATCCATGCGTCGTAGGCTTCTTGTGTGTCGACGCTCAGGTATCCGCGCATGCGGTAGTGGCCGAGTCCGCATAATTGAGCGCAGGCAATTTCTGTCGTCACGTTCGGCGCTGCAAGCACCTGGGTATAACCGGCATCGAGGAGAGGCTTCACAACATCCGGAGTGAACACGTCCCCTTTCTTGACGATAACGGCGCTGTCTGTGCCGACGTAATTCCGGATCGCGATCCGCTCGAACAATTTCGACGATGTATCGCCCGCGGTAAGCTGAAACGGTTCGGCCATCTCAGCGATCATCTGGTCCGTAGTTTTCGTAGGAGTGAACCAGAGTGGTATGACCTGCCCCGGAATTGCATCCTGTTTCACGCGCATCGTCGGCAAATTGAAGCTGTGAATAACATCCTTCGTCGATAAGCGGATGATGACCGGTTTATTCACCGGAACGTGCAGTTGATTGATCGTCGTAATATCATCTTTCGCATTCGGGTCGGTCCGGTCGAGTCCGATCGGATTGTCATCCGAGACGAGAGAAATATCGGTTCGTCCGAACACTCCGTCCTTCCCGGGATAATGGACGTTCCATGCAAACTGTTCGGCGACGACGCGGACCACCGTGGCGTCTTTCTCCTCCGGGAAATTATTCACACGCTTTGCCCAGAGCGGGACAGCAAATCCGATCAGAAGAACTGCCTCGAAAAGAGCGACGGCGACCTCAAGATAGCTCGACAAATGGCTTTTCACTCCAGCATAATCGGCGACCGGATTTTTCTTTTGCCGGAATCGTATGAGCGTATAGATGAAGAACGCTCCCCATCCGACAAACAGCACAAGCATGAGCCAGTGGATGACGGCCAGCATATTATCGATTGCCGGCCCGTGCGCAGAACCGTCGACGGGAAGGTGCAGAAATTCTCTCATTTAGTGAATACCTCCATTTTCATGTGTCGGGTGTTCGGATTCGGCCGCAAGGTACAGCCGTGCACGTTTGCGCAAATACAGGAAGAAGGAGGTCATCGCCGCGAGAACTCCTCCGGTCACCCCGATCATGCTGAGGATCGCGAAATTCATACCATTCGTTGCCGGCGAATCAGCGGCGCCGTAACACGACCCGCATGCAAAGGCAGAATTCGGAAGAGAGGCCAGAAAGAACAGCGCCGCAACGGCGAGACTACGTTTGAGAGCAGCGTTCATAAATACCCCACGTGTTTGAATTTGCGGATGAATTTAGATTCATAGTACACCAAACCGGCCGCCAGCAGGATAAAAAAGAGACCGACGATCAGCCCAATGCTGCTCGATTCGGAAACGAACGAATCAATTCCCCATCCCCCGACGCCTAACGACAGGACGATCGAGATGGAGATAAAAAAAACATGAAATGCTTTGAGTGACATAGATCAATGTATCCTATCTGCCATTGCAACGATTGGGATAAAGATTATCGCCAGAAAGAAAACAACTGTTAATCCCAGCGCTGCGTAGACCAGTTTTTTTTCTGAAATGAGATGCATGAAATAGCTGGCGACGAGAGAGCCTTTGATTGAAGCGATGATCAGTGCCACAATGATGGCGGGAACGACGCTCAGGTTCAGATACGAGATCGTCACGGTAATGATCGTCAACGCAAGCAGCGTCACGAATACGGTGATGTACACTTTGACGTGCTTTTTGACATCTTCAGCGGCGTGTGTCAGTTCCATGCATTCTCCTACAATAGATAGAGGACAGGAAATAAGAATATCCAGACCAGGTCGACGAAGTGCCAGTAAAGGCCCGCAACCTCAATCCGGTTCGTGAACCGTTCTGGCTCTGTTTTCCACATTTTGCTCCCCGGTCCCCAGAAATATGTATTCACGATCATTCCCCCGATCACGTGAAGGCCGTGGAGCCCCGTCATCGTGAAATAGATCGCAAAGAAGGTGCTCTTGCTCGGGATCTCGCCCGTCGCGAAGTGATGCGTGTATTCGAAATATTTGATGATCAGGAAGACAAATCCGAGAAGAATCGTCGCCCCCAAATATCGTTTGAACTTTCCGAATTCCTTCGTCATCAGCGAGGCCCACGACATCACCATCGTGATACTGGAAGTGATGAGTACGGCCGTATTGACCGTGGCGAGAGGAACATCGAGGACATGATGGGGCCATTCGACAGCGTTGACACGAAGCAAAATATATGAGGAGAACAGCGCTCCAAAGAGCATTACCTCCGATGCGAGGAAGAGCCAGATTCCAAGCTTGGCGTTGATCAATCCGGTGTCCGGTCGTGCCTTAATTGTGTAGGGAATTTCCATCGGTGTTTAGGCCTCCATCGGTTGATTCTGCGGAATAAAATCCTTCTTCGCTCCGGGTACGCTGTATTCGTACGGCGGGCGGTATACTTCGGGGACGGTAACGAAATTTCCGTGGGGCGGCGGAGTCGGCGTCGCCCATTCGAGCGTCGTCGCATGCCAGTAATTCTCCTCCACCTTCTTCCCTTTTCGAATGCTCCAGAAAAGATTCACGATAAAGAAGAGCTGGAACACGCCGAGCACCCAGGCGCCGTGAGACATGAATTCATTCCAATGCAACACCGGCTGTGCATGAGCGTACTGGGCGCCCCCATCCCACAAACGCCGCGACACTCCGGCCAAACCGACAATGAACATAGGCATGAAGATCGCGTTCATGCAAATGAACGAACCGAAGAAGTGTATTCTGCCGAGCGTCTCATTCATTTTGCGGCCGGTCAGTTTTGGGAACCAATGATAAATGCCTGCAAACAGTGCGAAGATCGTTCCCGGTGCAACAACATAATGAAAGTGGCCGATCACATAATACGTATCGTGCAACGGAATATCCGTCGCCGACAAGCCTAACGGCAGCCCCGTCAATCCGCCGATGCCGAACATCGGAAGAAAGGCAAGGGCAAAAAGCATCGGCGTCGTAAACCGGATCGACCCTCCCCACAATGAAATGAAGAGAGCGGTGAGAATAACTATCGATGGGATGGAAATGATCATCGTCGTGGTCTGGAAGAACGTGCTGATGATCGTTCCCATTCCAGTCATGAACATGTGATGCGCCCAGACGATGAAGGACATGAAGCCCAGAAAGATCGCCGCGTAGACCATCGACCTGTAACCCCACAACGGCTTGCGCGTGTTGTTGGCGATCACTTCCGCAACAATTCCCATCGCCGGCAAGATGAGAACGTAGACCTCAGGATGT
The DNA here is from genome assembly GCA_035506275.1 of Bacteroidota bacterium. Lineage (NCBI taxonomy): Bacteria > Pseudomonadati > Bacteroidota > Bacteroidota bacterium. The sequence continues at coordinate 23,422 of DATJPT010000011.1, read as the reverse complement.
GCAAGGAACCAGAAGAGATGCTGCCAAAGAAGCGGACTGCCGCCGCCGCTCACGTTCAACGGCTGTCCGGTGACAACCAAACCGCTCGGAAGGAAAAAGCTGGTACCCGCCAACCGGTCCATGAGTTGGAGCACGCCGGCCGCCTCGAGCGGCGGAAATGCGAGCAAAAGCAGGAACGACGTTACAAACTGCGCCCAGACAAAAAACGGGAGCCGCATGAACGTCAAACCTTTCGCTCTCAACTGCACGATCGTCACGATAAAATTCACTGAACCGAGCAGCGATGATGTGATAAGAAAAACCATTCCGATAAGCCAAACGGTCTGCCCTACCGTTGCGATGTCTGACAGAGGAGGATACGACGTCCATCCGGAATTTGCCGCCCCCCCCGGCAGGATGAAACTCGTGAGCATCGTGACGCCCCCCATGAAGTAGACCCAGTAACTCATCATGTTGAGTTTCGGGAAGGCCATATCGGGCGCGCCGATCTGGAGGGGCATCACGTAATTTCCGAAGGCGCCGACGGCGAGAGGGACGATTCCAAGAAAGACCATGATCGTTCCGTGCATCGCGCCGAGTTGGTTGTAAAATTCCGGAAGCATGATACCTTGTGGAGCGCGGTCATCTCCGAGCCACGAACCGATGATCGGTATCGGCTGCCCGGGATAAGCGAGCTGCCAGCGCATGATCATCATGAGCGTGAAGCCAAAAAGAAGAAAGAGAAGACTCGTAAATCCGTACTGAATGCCGATCACTTTATGGTCCTGTGAAAAGACATATTTTCGCCAGAACCCGAGATGGTGGTCGTGAGAGTGGTTGCCCTCCATTGTGTGACCCTTCTTATGACAGATGGATGAATAGAAAAGTTCTTTTCAACCCGCGGGCTATTTTCCTGCGTATTGAAAATTCGCCGTTGCCGCTTTGTCAGAAACGGTCACTTTGATGTCCTGTGTGCCGTATTTTTCATGCCATGCTTCGACGGTATACGTCCCGGGAGGCAGCCCCTTGATTGTGAATTCTCCCTTGTCGTTGGAGACGGCGTAGAACGGATTGTCGGTCACGCCGGCGTAGCAGTTCATCCAATTGTGCACTTCGCACTTGAACTTCACCATGATCTCCGGCTTGTCGAACTTTTTCGTCATTTTCATTCCCTTCAGCGGCTGCGCATTGTTGAACTGCGGGCTGTTCTTGGGAAGCGCATGGATGTTGTGAAGCAGCGGATCGTCGTTCCGGATCTCGAGCGGCTGTCCTGCCTGGATCCCAAACACGTGGGGATGGTACTGGCATCCCTGTTGCGCTAAAACAACGGGTTCTGTCGGCGGATCGTATTTCTTGTTCAATCCATCCTTGATGTAGACAAATACATTCCTCAGGGTCCCGTTGTCGTTGACGATGACCTCCTCCGAGTTGACGGGTTTCGGGTGCATCGACAAGCATTGCTTGTCCGCATTCATCTTGATTTGGGGAACGACCGGCTGTTTGCCGTTGAAAGAAATTTTTCCGGTGATGTCGCCGGCATAGACCGAGGCTGCACAGAGCAACAGCGCCGCCAGAACTACCGCGTTAATTGTTTTCATTGTGTCTCCTTAAAAGATTATACGATAAGAGCTATTTTTTCTTTCCAAGGGTGAATAAATGGTCGCGCAGAGCTTCCATTTGTTTGTGCGCATCTCCGTGCAGCACATCCGGCATCGGCGATTGCCCGTCGGGGAAATATCCGGGCATCATCGTTCCAGGCTGGATCGCTTCGGGGTTCGTCAACCATGAAACGATCCATTCCGGCTTCAATCGGTTCCGCGCCAGCTCAAGATTCGGCGCGACGCTCTTCGGATCGATCTCGGCTCCGCCAAGCTGGTGGCACTTGATGCATTGAAACTCGTTGAACAGTTTCGTCCCTTCCCCGAGCATCTGCGGGTCGGGTTTGAACGCCGCATAATCGCGCATTTCGAGGTTCAGCTTCGAGAGGCCGAGAAAATACTTTGTGATGATGTTGATCTCTTGTTCCGTAAGAGAGAATGTCGGCATACGCACCTTCAGCCAAGGACGGATAGGCGACGGCGCCTTCAAAAAGTCTTGCAGCCACGGCTCCTGCACCTTGGCGCCTTCGATCGTGATCAAGGGAGGCCCTTTCGTCGGGTCGTCGAGAATCGCGCTGAAGTATCCTCCCCGATCCTCAAGCTGATGACAATTGATGCAGCCGTAACGAATGGTCAATTTCTCTCCGGCATCGATATCAGCAACGCGCTGAGTTGCCGGCTCCTGATATTTCATCTGCGGATTGTCGCTGCGGAAGCCGAGCAGGAGAGTCCGCAGTTCGCTGATCTCATCATCGGAGAAAGCAAACACCGGCATTTTTTGAACGATGCGGTCCGTCTGGAACACGCGCGAATTCTTCAGCTTGTTGCCGACCCAGTCGTACCATGTATGACGGACTTTTGTGTCCCCGAAATCCATCTGGTCCACGACCTTTCTCCCGAAATCGGAGAGGTTGACGCTCACCTTGTTCGCATTTTCCATCCCTTTGATCTCATGGCATCCGAAGCACCCGTACTCACGGATCAATTTTGCGCCTTGAGCAATTTTTTCGCTCGAAGTAATATCCACATTGAACGCTTCCTTCGGACGGTCATCGTTCATCGTCATGATGTATGCGACAATGTCCCGGGCTTCCTGATCTGTCAATCGCAGGCTCGGCATTTTTGTCGTCGGATTGTAATGGCGCGGATTCTTGATCCAATCAAAGATCCAATCCGGATGCAGCTTGCCTGCAGCGTGCGTTAATTCGGGGGCGATATCGTAACTCGACCCCCGCGCATTGCGCACCCTCTCGTCGTCTCCGATAACGTGGCACGCCTTACAACCGAAGGTTTCGAAGTGCTCTTTTCCCTTCTCCGCCGACCCGCCCGCGTAGGAGCCTCGAGGATGTTCGAATTGAAACGAGCTCTCCTTTCCGATGCTAAACAAGTAGGCAGTGATCGCGCCTGCTTCTTCCTCGCTTAATTTGAAATTCGGCATGCGTGTATGAAGGTTGTAATCCTTTGGGTTTCGAATCCAGCGGTACACCCATTCCGGCTTTACTTTGGCGGGAAGAGAATTGAGTTGGGGTCCGATCTTGGGAAGATTTGCATAACCGTCGATGTCGTGACACCCATAACATCCAGATTCAAGAAACGTCTGCTTTGCTTTAGAGAAGTACGGGGCCCCCTTCAACGCCTGCCGGCTTGGATGGCAGGAGATACATCCCGCATAGACGTCCTTGCCGTGCAAAAGGGGTGTTTCCCAATAAGGGTCCTCGTCTCCGTGTGCGGAGCCTGCGGTCAACGCAAACGCCTGTCCGCGATGACAGGATGAGCATCCGTATCTTTCCGGGTTGTGGATTTTCAGGAGGTCGGGGTTGGAATGGATCGTGAAGGGCTGCGGAGCATCAGCCATATTCTTGTCTGCGTAGCCGGCATGACACGTCTGACAGCGGTCAACGCGCGCTTTCACTTCGCCAAAATTCGACTTGTCAAAATCGTTCAGCAGCACTTGCCGGATTGCGATCGGACTTTTTTTGATCCCTTCAAGTTTTGCCTGCAGTTTATTCGCGTCGGCATAGAGAGCCTTCAACGCAGCCTCGAGACTGTCCGCAGCATCCTTGAACACGGCGATCTCTGCATTACTGGACTGAATATCCTTATCGATGTCGTCCATTTCTTTGGCGTGTTTATCAATTTCGACGCCGATATCGTCCAATTTCTTCTTCAGCTTTTCCGTAGGACGTCCTTCATGCAAAGCGGTTTGATATTCGTAGTATGCGGCATCCGAATTGCTGCGCGCAAACCTCCAATCGCGTGTGGCATCGGCCAGCTTTTGCTGAAGGTCGTCTTGTTTCTTTACCGCCTCGAGATATTCCCTGCTCTCCATCTTTTTCTTCGCTTCGGCAAGACGACCTGTGATCTCGGCAACGGCGGAACTGTCCACGGCAGCGAGAGCGTCTGCATACTGAGCGGCAACTTTTTCCTCGCTGAGTTTGTAATATTCGCTTTGATGCGTTTTCCACGGCCGGCGGACCACCACTTCATCGACGACAGCCCAAAGAGTCGAAAGGAACAAGAGGCCGCTGAACACCACGTAGAACGTGGAATAATTCCTGTTTTCAACCGGCGTCTCTGATCGCTTTTGGAACATGAATCTGAACTCCTTATGAAGGAAGAATAAAAAGTGTCCGATGCACTACACGTTAAACCAGGGGGTCACCCAGATATATTTTATCGGGTATGCACCCAAAAAAGGAGGCGCGAGGCGAAGCACAATTTTCAAGACGACAAACATCATTGTCAAAAAGAGTCCAAGAACCAATGCGTAACGGCCGAGCCCAAGTTTTTTGACAACGTCGGAATTCCTGAACTTCATGTAGTGCCATCCCCCGAGCCCGCCGTAAAAAGCGGCGATGAACAAAAACCCGAAGACCGAGGCCGCGATGTTCAGGCTATTGTCGGGATGGTGGGTCGGCATTCCGAAGTACTCGGACAGATCGACATTGTTCAAGACGACCACTTTATGAAGGTCCCAATCCTCCCACGGAAGGAAAAAATTCCAACCAGGTCCACGCATGAACGTGCCCAGCACGATAAGGGAAACCCAGAGGATCAAGAAACCGAAACAAAATGTAAGGATCGCAAATTTCCGATCCTTAAAGGTATAGTATCCGTTCCCCTTTTCGTTGATATCGACGTACGGAATAATCATGAGCCCGACAATGATGATCGACGGAAGGACGACGCCGGCGATCCACGGATCAAAGTACACAAGGAGCTCCTGTAGTCCCAAAAAATACCAGGGAGCCTTGGAGGGATTCGGCGTCAGCGAAGGGTTCGCGGGCGCTTCCAGGGGGGCGTTGATAAAAACCGACCAGACAACGAGAATAAAGAGGACGAGGAGCATCGCGAGAAATTCAACGCGCACAAGATACGGCCACACCTGGACCTTATCGTCCAGCGCCGCCTCTTCGGGAGTTTTGGCCAGGTCGTTCTTACGCGCCTTCGTCCACGCAAGCCACGAATAAAAGATCACAAGCAGCAGCAAACCGACGATGGGAATATTGTCCGGCTTGCTGACGAGTTCCAAGAGGTGTTTCATAGTTCTCTAATGCTTGATGTATTTTTAGAAATTCTTCTTTCCAGTATCCGGCCCGGAGATCCCACCGTCTTTTCTGATGCGCCAAAAATGCACGACCATGAATATAGACGCGATCAGAGGGAGAAAAATGCAATGTCCGACGTAAAAACGAAGAAGCGTCGGGGGACCAACCTGGGTTCCGCCGAGCAAAACAAACCGAACGTCCGCGTCAGGCCGCATTCCCAGCTGCGCGCCGAATGGACCTTCGCTCCCCAGCAGCGGAGTGGCGCGCGCCATATTCGTACCGACAGTCACCGCCCAGATTGAAAGCTGGTCCCACGGGAGCAAATATCCGGAAAAGCTGAGAAGAAAGGTCAAAAGAAGAAGAACAACTCCGATCACCCAATTGAACTGCCTCGGAGGCTTGTACGAACCGGTGAGAAAAACGCGGAACATATGAAGCATCACCGTGATCACCATCGCATGAGCTGCCCAGCGGTGCATGTTTCTGATCAGGGGACCGAACGGAACATCGTTCATCAAATATTTCATGTCTTCGTACGCATACTGCGCTGTCGGTCTGTAGTAGAACATCAAGATAACGCCGGTCAGCGTGAGGACGAGAAACAACAGGAACGTGATCCCCCCCATCCCCCACGTGTAGCCAACGTTCGTCGCGTGCCGAGCGATACGGACAGGATGCAGATGAAGAAAGACGTTGTCGACGATCTGCAGCGCGCGGTTGCGGGGAGTGTCGTCGTATTTGTGTCGGAAGATGGATTTATAAACTTCGGTCTTACGAAATTTTTCCATCGGGCTAATCATGAAGCATTCCTTTCAAAAGAATCAACCGGTGTATTTTAGGTACGATCCGGGGAGCCCCCACTGACCGAGTTCATAGCGAAACTTGATGCTCTTGTCGATGACTATCTCGCCGTCATCATTAAGCGTAATTTGCGCGCGCTCCAGCGGCCTCGGCGTAGGACCTTCAAAATTGATTCCACTTTTGTAGTAGCCGCTTCCATGACACGGACACTTGAATTTGTTTGCGTCCTCAAGCCAGTTCGGCGTGCATCCTAAATGAGTGCAGATAGCGATCAGCGCGTAGAAGCCTTCCTTTTCTCTGACGATCCAAATTCGCTGGGAATCCTTATACTTTTCGTTCACTTCGCCGATGATGTAGTCGCTGGGAAGGCCTGCTTTGAATTTGGTCGGAGGTTCAAACAAGACACGGGGGAACATGTAGCGAAGCGAGCCGACAGTCGAGATGCCGAGAAAACCGAGAAACGAGAGCCAACCGGCGAAAGAAAGAAAGCTCTTTCTTCCCATCCGCCAGACACCGGGGTCGTTCTCCGGAGCCCGGTCTTGTTTTGGCTTCTTCGGAATAGGGATCGCCGTGATCTGTGCGGGCGCCGCTGCCGCAGGTTGCGGTTTCGGCGCAGGCTGCTCTTCGGCCGGCAACGGAGGCGTTAATTCATCTGCCATCAGAACGTCCTTCTGACAAAATTAGTCAAAAATACCTTTGATGAGAATAATGGAGAAGCAGGCCCCACTACGCTGCGGCGGAAACAGCAGTTTCATCTTCACGCTTCACCATATCGATCACCTCCCACGGACAATACTTTGCACAGAGCTTGCATCCTATACAGACTTCCTCGTCGACAATAACAATCCCGTTGACGTTGTTGTGGAAGTTATCGATCGGATTTTCAGGGCCGGGGACCTTATAGAGGCAATCGACTGGACAAAATTCAATGCAGACTTCGCATCCCGTGCATCCCTCGGGATGGATAATGGCAACAAGAGGTGATTTCTTCTTCTTCTTTGGCGCTGCAACGGAAACTGGCTGCTGCGGTGCAGTAACAGATTCAGACATAGCACGAAGATTTCTAAAATACGTTCGGTATGAAGCTTATAAGGACCTTGAAAAACGGCAACTTCTCAAGGTGTAGTGTGTTCGAGCATGCAGCGTCGAACTCTTGAAAAAAATATAACAAAATATGTTTCCTTTGTCAATAAGAAAAAATTGTCATTGAAGAAGTTAGAGGATTGGTCTCGCCGAAGACATGCGCGGCTTCATATAACCGTTGAATATGTCAACAACAACTCTTATTATTAAACAAGATTCGTTTGCACGTCATCGGAACTTCGTTCCGGAAACACACTTCCCACCGCTACGATCCTATCAAGAGAGGTCACAGTATGAAACACTTTCTGCTCATTGTTTGGTTCCTCTATTCTACGGCAGACTGTCAGTTGGAGAAGGAAAAACATCTCGCCAACATCAAACAAATTACGTTCGGCGGGTTGAACGCAGAAGCATATTTTTCCTCCGATGGGAAAAAACTCATTTACCAATCCGCCAAGGGAGGGTATCCGTGCGACAGGATGTTTACGATGAATATCGACGGCACGGGAGACACGCTCGTCAGCACCGGAACGGGAAGAACAACCTGCGGATATTTCTTTCCCGACGGCAAAAGGATCATCTATGCCTCAACCCATCTCGGAGGAAGCGGCTGTATGCCCGACCCCGATCGCTCCCACGGGTACGTATGGGCTGTCTTTAAAACGTACGATATTTTTTCAGCGAACCCGGATGGCTCGGACCTCAAGCGTCTCACGACAACGGATGGTTACGACGCCGAAGGGACGATTTCGCCCGACGGAAAGACCATCGTCTTCACGTCTGCGCGGGACGGCGACCTGGAGATCTACACGATGAATGCCGACGGTTCGAATCAAAAACGATTGACATACACAAAAGGGTATGACGGCGGAGCGTTCTTTTCACCCGATGGAAAGCAGATCGTCTATCGCGCTCACCATCCGACGACGCCCGAGGATCAAAAGGAAGGAGAAGACCTGCTTGCGCAAGGCCTGGTGAAACCGACGAACATGGAGATCTTTCTCATGAACGCCGACGGCTCCAACCAACATCAGATCACGAACAACGGCGCTGCGAACTTCGCTCCGTTCTTTACCCCCGACGGAAAGCGGATTATTTTCTCTTCAAATGTCAACGACCAAAAGGGATGGAATTTCGACCTGTACCTGATCGACGCCGACGGGAAGAACCTCGAGCAGGTAACGTATTCGGATGCTTTTGACGGGTTCCCGATGTTCAGCCCGGACGGCGCCAAGCTCGTCTTTGCCTCGGGACGGAATGCAACACAGCGGAGAGAGATTAACATTTTTATCGCCGATTGGAAACAATAAGAGGATGAGGCTCGCGCACAAAGTTGCCGTCATTACCGGAGCGTCGCGAGGAATCGGCCGGGCTGCCGCCAAGCGGTTTGCCCGCGAGGGGGCCGTTGTCTGCCTCTGCGCCCGACACACTGAACTGCTTCGCGCGGTGAGCCTTGAAATCATGTCCGAAGGGGGAAGATCGTTTTTCGAACAGACGGATATTTCTGATGAATCGCAGGCGGAAGATTTCTTGTCGTCGTGCGGGAAGAATTTCGGCGCTATCGACATCCTCGTAAACAACGCTGGTATTCTCGGCCCGCGCGTTCCCTTCTCGCATTACCCTTCCCAGGAATGGGCAAAAGTTCTTTCTGTAAATCTCGACGGCCTTTTCTTTATGACGAAACATGCGATCCCCTTCTTTTCCGAGCGCGGCGGATCGATCATCAACGTTTCATCGACGGTCGGAAAAGTTGCAAAAGCAAATTGGGGAGCCTACGGCATTTCGAAATTCGCGACTGAAGGGTTCACAAAAGCGTTGGCGGAAGAGTTGCGTCCTCACAATATCCGGGTCAACGCCCTCAATCCCGGACCGATCGCAACCGAAATGAGGCATGCGGCGTTCCCCGATGAAGATCCCCGCACACTGAAACACCCGGACGATATTCTTGAAGCGTTCGTCTACCTTGCTTCGGATGAATCGAAGCATGTGACAGGCCAGTCCATCGACGCACAACATTTTACGAAAGGCTGAAGCATGAAAAAAATTCTGACCTCCTTCCTCTTTTTCTTTCTTGCTCTTCCCGCTGCCGGTCTCAATGACTCGACATCCATTTACCTGAAGCAACACATCGGGTACTTAGCATCGGATGCGTTGGAAGGAAGAAAAGCCGGGAGCAAGGGGGCAGAGCTCGCGGCGGAGTACATTGCACAACAATTTCAATCCCTCGGCCTTGTCCCGCTCGGAGACCACGGAAGTTATTTCCAACATTTCAGCTTCATCTCCGGAGTGAAGCTGGGAGAGAAGAATTCCTTTTCCCGTAGCGACGGGAAGGGAACAACATCATACCAGCTTAATAGAGATTTTAGGCCGCTGGCATTTTCAGCGGACGGACAAGTTTCCGGGCCAGTGATCTTCGCTGGATATGGAATCAGTTCGACCAACCCGCAATACGACGACTATGCAAATGTGGACGTCAAGAATAAGATCGTCCTCGTCATGCGCTATTCTCCGGGAAATGATAACCCGCATTCGGAATTCGGCAAATATTTGCCGCTCCGGTACAAAACGCTGACGGCGAGAGAAAAGGGGGCGAAAGCGCTTTTGGTGGTCACAGGGTCGGCCGACGATTCGACGGACGAATTAATTGCACTCAGGTACGACAACTCTTTCAGCAACAGCGGACTCCCTGTGTTCAGCGTCTCGCGCGCCGTTGCGGACAGTTGGCTGCGCGCCGCCCATACGACGGTTGATTCCCTGCAAACACAGATCAACACGCTGAAGAAGCCGGCATCGATCGACATACCGAACGTCGTGCTCTCCCTGTCTTCCGACGTTGTCGAGATCAAAGACTCGTCTTCGAACGTTGCCGGCCTATTAAAGCTTGACGGCACCCAGAGCGATGAGTATCTCGTCATCGGCGCGCATTATGATCACCTCGGCTGGGGAGGCGAAGGATCCGGCTCTCTTGCCCCCGACAAGCATGAGATCCACAACGGTGCCGACGACAATGCTTCCGGAACCGGCGGCGTCATCGAGCTCGCCCGTCTTCTTTCCCATCAAAAAGCATCGTTGAAACGGAACATCCTTCTTGTCTCATTTTCCGGCGAAGAAGAAGGGCTGCTCGGCTCGGAATATTACGTCAAACACCCCCTCCTGCCGCTGAATAATGCCGTCGCGATGATCAACCTCGATATGGTAGGAAGGCTGAAAGACAGAACATTGACGGTGCAGGGAACCGGGACTTCGTCGAGGTGGGATTCATTGGTTGGAGCATATAATGCAGACTCAACATTTATCCTGAAATCAGTGAAAGATGGATACGGTCCAAGCGATCACTCATCCTTTTACGGAGCGAACATTCCGGTTCTCTTTTTCTTCACCGGAATCCACGAGGACTACCACAAACCATCCGACCATGCCGATAAGATCAATTACGACGGCGAGGCCCTGGTACTTGATTATATCAGGAGGATTGCGATCGACATTGACGACCATACTCCCCGCCCCGATTATTTGAAGACCTCATCGTCTTCGAATTCAGAATCCCGAGGATTCCGAGTCTATGTTGGAACCGTGCCTGATTATTCTGACCAGTCGGATGGGATGAAGATCACCGCCGTTCGCGACAACAGCCCTGCGGCAAAAGCCGGCCTCCTTGGAGGGGACATCATCGTCAAGTTTGGGAAGTTTGAGATCAAGAATGTGTACGATTATACCTACGCCCTTCAGGAATATAAACCGGGGGATGAGGTTGAAGTGGTAGTACAGCGTGGGAATGAAAAAATAGTGAAGAATGTCAAACTGGAGAAAAGAAATTAACGCTTTTGCGGAAACGGCATTCCTTCGGCATGCGGCCTATGCGGCCCGGGCTAGAGCATCCGTTGAGCAACTTTACGAAGTTCTTCTTTCGTAAAGAATCTCTTCACAAGGGGGAAGAGAATTTCATTTTCCTTGTGGATGTGGTTCACCATCAGCTGCACAATCCCCTCGGCCGCTTCTGCCAACTCCTGCCGGGCAACGCTGTCCTCGTGGCCCTCCTTCAACGCCTCGATGCTGTAGCGCAGTTTCTTGTAGATTTTCGCCATCCGCTGATGGTCTTCGCGAAGCACGTTTGTCGGACCGTCAACATAGCGTTCAACGAGAGGGAACAGCGCCGTCTCTTCTTTGCCGTTGTGCACCCGGACCTCTTCGTCCACGAACTCCGCCGCTTTCAAGAGCTGTTTGAACGCCTTGTCCGAGTACCCGTTCTTCTTTATGTCGGCCGCCGATTTTTTTAAGATACGCAGTTGAACCAGCGCAGTGTCATGTTCTTTTAGAAAGATCGCTATCGGATCTCGAATTGCCATTGATCGTTCACATCATGATGGGGATTGGAAACTTCTGCGCGGAGCGTCAAGCAGTCTCCACATACGTCGTGTACTTTGCTTTTCCGTTCTTCATGTATGTCGAAAGTTTTTCGCTGAGCGCGTCGGCTGTTTGGTCCTCGATCTCCTTGAATTGCGCGTACGCGTCTTCTGAGTCAGCGATGTACATTTCCGAAAAAGAATTCTTCTTCCCTTTCTGCTCGCCAACCACATAAACGATGTGCGGGTTTGAAGCATAATGAGACTTGAGCTCCTGCACGGCTGCGAGAAATCCTTCCCGCTTCTTCTCGTCAATCTCGTACTGCATCGTGAGTATCACTTTTGCCATCGATAAATCCTTTCAATGATTTTTCAGTGTAATTATTATCTCACCAAACATTACCACGATTTCATCGCCGAGCGCACCTGGCGTTCATCCATTCCAAAGTAATGCCCGACCTCGTGGCACAGCACTTCATAAATCTTGCTCCGGATCTCATCATCCGAAGTGCAGACGCGCTCGATATTGTTTTGATAGAGCGAGATCCTGTCCGGCAACACGGGGGACATACCGTACCATGCTCCTCTCTTTGTCAACGGAACGCCGTGATACAGTCCGAGCAGCATTGACCGCGGCGCGGGGGAGACAGGCGCATCTTCGACAACGATCTCCACGTTCTCAATTTTCTTTTTGAAGAGCGCCGGTAAATGATTGAACGCTTCTTCTGCAATATCCTCGAACCGGGTACGATCCATGCGTTAATTCTGAGATCAAACAATCAGCCAGGCGAACAGCTGATAGAGCGCTGTCGAGAAGACCAGGCACACGATCACCACCACCTCAAGCGCTTTCCAACTGGAAATCTTGTGCGCGATACTTAGCCCGATCCTCGCGAGCTGGATCGACCATATGCCGGCGACCGCATCGAGCAAAAGCAGCACGGCATAGACCACCGGCTTGACTTCCATCGGCGAGGGGGCGGTCGAAAATAAACGCAACCCTAAAGCGCCCAGTTCGATCGGCAAAATAATGGAGACCGACAAAAGAACCGGGGTGAGAGACCAGCCGACAACCGCATAGGTGTTCTTCATCGTTCCTTTTCCGCCAAAAAATTTCACCAGGCCGTGGAGTGTCGCCGCAAGAACAACGCCTACGGGAAGCGCGATCGCCAGCCCGACAACGACACCGAGCAAGAGCAGATAAAGCAGGTTGTCGAACTCGTTCCCGGCATGACGTGCCCACAGCAAGGCGAACGAGATCGCGATTCCCAGAAACGTCATCTGAAAGAGAACGTAATTCTTATGCTCAGCCACTATAATTCTGTGGAACGCTTCTGAAGGCGATTCTACGATACGCCACAGGGTCGAAAAAAAATCGAGGTTCGGCACCCGGTCCTGAATAAAACTTCCGCATTTTGCGCAGACCGTTTCAAGGTCGTCATTAGGATGCGCACAAACGGAGCACGAAATCATCGATTCGCACCTTCCAGGAAGATCTGTTTGAACACACAGCTTTTGAGGCGGTGTAAAATACGAAGTTTTGCGCTTGTTTGCAACGATTTAAGAACGGGAGGATAAATTAAACTGCAAGGCGAAATCCGGGGCAAGGAAAAATAAAGCGGCAAAAAACCGCAGGAAATGATTTAGCTATCCGGACCTTACCGGCTCACAACGGTTCAAACCGTGCCGTAAAATGACGAAGTTGAGGCGCTTCGTACACAAACTTGAATCCAGACAATTTCTTCCGGTTCGTGAACACTTCAACAACACTTTCGATCACGTAATCGATGTGACTCTGGGTATAGACCCTGCGAGGAATTGCAAGTCGGACTAATTCCATCGACGGCGCAATATGTTTTCCAGCAGCATCATACTTTCCGAACATGACGCTTCCGATCTCGACGGCGCGTATGCCGCCAACGGTATATAACTCGCAAACGATCGCTTGCCCCGGAAATTCCGCCGGCGGGATGTGCGGAAGGAACCGCTTCGCGTCGATATAAATAGCATGCCCTCCGGGGGGCTGCAGGATCGGCACTCCCGCATCGGTCAGCTTATTTCCCAGATATTCGACCGAGCGAAGACGATACGTGAGGTAATGCTCATCGAGAACTTCATCAAGACCTTGAGCGATAGCCTCAAGATCCCGCCCTGCAAGCCCGCCGTACGTCGGGAATCCCTCGGTCACGATCAAAAGGTTCCGTGCTTTCGTCGCAAGCTGCTCGTCGTTCATCGCAAGAAATCCTCCCATGTTCACGATGGCATCTTTTTTTGCGCTCATGGTGCAGCCGTCGGCATAAGAGAACATTTCTTGTGCGATCTCGCGGGCGGTCTTGCCGGCATATCCTTTTTCCCGCTTCTTGATGAAAAATGCATTCTCGGCAAACCGGCAGGCGTCGAGAAACAAGGGGATGCCGTATTTCTTCAGAACTCTTTTTGTCTCTCTGATATTCTCCATCGACACGGGCTGACCGCCGCCCGAATTGTTCGTCACGGTGATCATGCACAACGGAATATTCTCGGCGCCTTTTTCCCGGATGAATTTTTCAAGAGCCGGGATATTCATATTTCCCTTAAAATCCGCGATCACTTCGGGGTGGACTCCCTCCTCCGTCGGAAAATCGACCGCCTCCGCTCCTGAAAATTCAACGTTTGCACGGGTCGTATCAAAATGCGCATTGTTCGGAATCAACCTCCCCTTCCCTCCCGTGATCGAGAAAAGAATTTTCTCCGCGGCACGCCCCTGGTGTGTCGGTATGATGAACGTGAAACCGGTAAGATCCCGTACGACTTTTTCAAACCGGAAAAAACTGCGCGCGCCGGCATACGATTCGTCGCCGTCCATGATTCCGGCCCATTGTTTCGCGCTCATCGCCGATGTTCCGCTGTCGGTCAGCAAATCGATAAGGACGTCTTCCGCATGAATGAAAAAGGGATTATAGCCTGCCTGTTTCAAAATGTCCGACCGCTCTTCGAGTGTCGTGAAACGGATAGGTTCGACCGACTTGATCTTGAACGGCTCGATGATCGTTTTCATGGATAACTACTTTTTTTTGAAGATGGCCCCGCTTATTCGCTGTCGTACGAAATAAGCGAGAAGATGTCGTATTGCGAAAGACGTTTTCGCGGATTCAAAAAAGAAAGCTCGATGAGGAATGAAAGGGAGATGATCTTTCCCCCTAATTGTTCCACTAATTTGCATGCTGCTTCGATGGTCCCTCCCGTCGCAAGCAGGTCGTCGTGCATCAGGACCCTCTCCCCCTTTGCGATCGCATCCCGGTGAATTTCGACAGCGTCGGTCCCGTACTCAAGCTGGTATTCCTGTCGGATCTTCTCCGCTGGGAGTTTCCCCGGCTTTCTCACGGGAACGAATCCCGCGCCAAGCCTGTATGCAAGCGCTCCCCCGGCAACAAATCCGCGCGATTCTATTCCTACTACTTTATCGATGCGCTGATCCCTGTACCGATCATATAAAATATCGATATACATGCGATACGCTTCTTTGTTCATCAGAAGCGTCGTAATATCACGAAAGACAATTCCTTTTTTAGGGAAATCGGGAACACTTCGAATCGAGGCAACCAGAGTCTGGGATTCCTTCATATCATTCACTGTGGTCGTTTTTGAACCGGGTGCGCGAGGGGGGAAAATCGTTCATACAACACGAATAATGTCCGACATCGACTGGTGGACAAAAATAGAAAAATCTCATCCGAAAAGCAATCAAGGAAAAATGAAAAACCCTGCGGCTGAACAACCACCGCAGGGTTCTCGTGAGTCGTCCTCCCTCAACGACTATACGTCGTAATAGAGATGGAATTCATACGGATGCGGACGGAGCGCCATCGGCTTGACTTCCTTCGTCATCTTGTAGTCGATCCATGCATCGATCACATCCTCCGTGAACACGTCTCCCTTCAGGAGAAAGTCGTGGTCGCGCTCAAGGGCGTGCAGCGCGGCTTCGAGCGATCCGGGGGCGGACGGAATGTTCTTCAATTCTTCCGGACTCAGATCGTAAATGTCTTTGTCCAGCGGGTCTCCCGGGTCGAGCTTGTTCAGAATTCCGTCCAGGCCTGCCATCATCATTGCGGAAAAGGCCAGATACGGGTTGCATGATGCGTCGGGCGTACGGTATTCGACACGCTTCGCTTTCGGGCTTTGTGAATACGCAGGAATACGGACCGAGGCGCTTCTGTTGCGCTGCGAGTATGCAAGATTCACCGGCGCCTCAAATCCGGGAACGAGCCGTTTGTAAGAGTTCGTCGTCGGATTGGTCAAAGCGCAAAGCGCTGGGGCGTGCTTCAGCAGGCCCGCAATGTAATGAAGCGCCATATCGCTGAGATTCGCGTACCCGTTTCCAAAGAAGAGGGGCTTGCCCGCTTTCCACAAGCTCTGGTGAACGTGCATGCCCGATCCGTTGTCGCCGAAGATCGGCTTCGGCATGTACGTGACGGTCTTGTTGTGTTTCTTTGCAGTGTTCTTGATGATGTATTTGAAAAGCAGGAGCCCGTCCGCTGCGCTGACGAGCGGCGAATAGCGCAAATCGATTTCCGATTGTCCTGCCGTCGCAACCTCGTGATGCTGCGCTTCAACGTGGAGTCCGGCGTTGATAAGATTCTGCGTCATTTCATTCCGGAGATTCATGATCGAATCCGCCGGAGGAACCGGGAAGTACCCTTCCTTGTGGCGGATCTTGTAACCCAAGTTCGGGTTTTCAGCGCGGCCGGAATTCCATTTTCCTTCGTCCGAATCAAGGAAATAGTAGCTCGAATATTCGTTCGAATCGTAGCGAACATCATCGAGGATGAAAAACTCCGCCTCCGGGCCAAAGAACGCAGTGTCGGCAATGCCAGTCTGTTTCAGGTACGCTTCGGCTTTGAGCGCAATGTTTCTGGGGTCGCGGTCGTATTTCTGCTTTGTGAGCGGGTCGTACACATTGCAGACCAGACTCAGCGTCGGAATCTCGCAGAACGGATCAATGATCACCGTCGAAGCATCGGGGACGATCAACATGTCGCTCTCATGGATCGCTTTCCATCCACGGATGCTTGAGCCGTCAAAGCCCAGCCCGCTTTCAAACGTTTCTTCCGAAAGCTCGTAGATGGGAACAGTAAAATGCTGCCACTGGCCTGGAAAATCGATGAACTTAAAGTCCACCATTTTCACGCCTTTTTCTTTGATCAGCTTAAATACACTGTCGACTGCAGTGCCACCTTCTTTTTTGGCCATAGTGTTCCTCTTGATGATTGATGAAAAGAGTTTGTGATTAGGTCGTTTTTGTCTTGTGCACTTTTATCCGCGTGGTTTCTTTTGAGGATGAAAGCACCATGCTCGTCGCCGTCTTAGTGACGCCGAGCCATGATTGAACTTTCCCGAGAAGCCTTTCCAGGCTTTCAGTATTCTCGGTCCTTACCTTCAGCAAGTGGGTACCTTCGCCGGTTATTCCGTGGCATTCAAGAATGTCGTCTGTCGCATTCACATGCTCCACAAATGCGGCGAAATGTTTGGACGAATCCATTGTCACAAGAACGAACGCGGTGATGTCTTTCCCCAGCAGCTTATGGTCCAGCTTTGCGTGATAGCCGGTGATAACCCCGGCCTCTTCCAGTTTACGCAGCCTTTCGCTTGCCGCCGGCAATGAGAGACCTACAAGCTCCGCAAGCTCGTTCCTTCTTGTCCGCCCCTCTTTCTGCAGTATTTCGAGAATCGTAACGTCAATGTCGTCTAAAATCATGGGGATATTAGCGATAATTCGTCAAGTACGGTTATTGTGCTTAATTATTTAACTTTTTTTGAGAAATACTTGACGAATATAAGGAATGCTCGCCGTTTTGTCAAGAGATTTTTGGGGGTTCACATTTTACCGGCATCTCCTGTGCGATTCCAGTTCCCTACTCATAAACGAAGAGCCGACCTTTGGCGAAATTCCTCCAAGATCGCCAAAACGAACCCTAGAACAAAACCCGCAGAGACCATCCGCCGAATAGCTCCGTAACCGATCATGATCGCCGACGCAGTCAAAAGAAGGGCGAGCATGAAGGGTAGAAAAATGCCCCGCGGCTCGATCCGGGAATCCCCCCCAAACTACCGTCAAGCTAGACCAGCGATCGAAGTATTTTGCCGGGAATGAAGCTTGCGTTCTCCATCATCCAAATCCGCAACCGCAAGAATTCCGGGCGGGTTCCTGCGGCCGGAGGCAGAACAATTTAAGCCTCCCTCTTGATCATTGTTAAAGTCTTCAGAACCCGGATGGCATTATCTTTTGCAGAATCCTAATAATGCTTTATTTTAATTAATAATTTTTGATTAAGACTTTACTAATATAAAGTTCCTACGCGCCTTTGTCAAGGCCTTTTTAAAAAATAATTCTCGGGAGGGGCCGAAAAATAGGCGCCTTCAGAGACCGTCATAGATGCAGACGGCCTTTTCCGTACCGCCGGTTCAAAAAAGATGAAATGAAATTACAAGGAAGGAAATTTTCGGCAGGGATGGTCGCCTAATAGATCGGAAGATATTTATCCAATTCCCATGGAGTGACTTCAATACGATAGTCTTCCCATTCCAACCGCTTCGCGCTGACGAAGCGTTCGTACACATGAGCACCGAGTGCTTCGCGAATGACCATGTCATCTTCCAATTCGGAGACCGCTTCATCCAGGGAACTCGGGAGAATGCTGAAGGGCGTTCCGCTTTGGGAACTCGGAGCAATGTAAACATTTTCCTCGGTCGCTTCGGGTATAGGAAGTTCTCTCCTGATCCCGTCGAGCCCGGCCGCCAGCATAACGGCGAACGCCAAATACGGATTGCAGCTTGGGTCGGGGCACCGCAATTCGATTCGCGTGGAACTCGGCGTGTGTGCCCGAGGAATACGAATCAGCGCGGAGCGATTGATCCGCCCCCAGCAAATATTCACTGGCGCCTCGAATCCCCGCACGAGCCGTTTGTACGAATTCACGAGCGGGGCGAGGACAACGCACATTCCCCGTGCATGGGCGAGCTGGCCTGCGATAAAATGCTTCGCAATTTTCGACAGACCATGCGAGTCCCCCGCATCGGAGAAAGCATTCGAGCCGTTGGCTTTATATCCGAGACTCTGATGCACGTGCATGCCGCTTCCGTTAATTCCGCGGATCGGCTTCGGCATGAAGGTCGCGTACAAACCTTTTTGCTGAGCAAGAATTTTAAGCATCGCGCGGAACGTGACGGCATTATCGGCGGTCTTCAGCGCATGGGAGTATCGAAAATCTATCTCATGCTGGCCCGTCGAAACTTCATGGTGCATCGCCTCGGTCTCGATGCCGAATGCGGAAAGCATGCTGCTCATCTGCCGCCATAATCCCGTTGCCACCATATCCGTCGGCTGGTCGAAATAGCTTGCGCTGTCCTGCGGGCGAGGGGGAATGACACTGCCGTCCGGATTGGGCTTCAGCAGAAAGAATTCCAGCTCAGGTCCGGTATGATAGACGAACCCCATTTTGTTCGCTTCGTCGAGCACGCGGGAAAGGACCGCCCGCGGATCGCCGAGAAACTGATTGCCGTCGGGAGTATGAACATTGCAAATGAGACGCGCTGTCGTCTCGGTGCCGCTGAGCCACGGCAGCACGGCGAACGTCGACGGGTCGGGGATCAGATACATATCGCTCTCCGCAATCCGGGCGAAGCCCTCGATCGAGGAGCCGTCGAACCAGATCCCGTGGTTGAGCGCTGAAGGAAGTTCCGAAATGGGAACAGTGATATTCTTCACAGAGCCTGCAACGTCGGTGAATTGCAGGTCAACGAATCTGACATCGCGTTCTTTGGCAACCGCTAGAACGCGGTCAATGGCATTATCGTTAGCGGATGGAGGCATTAGTGCATCGATTTAAGTACGAATGCGAGGATCACGATGACACCAATGAGTATCACCGTGGAAACAATTGTTCGTGCAACCGGCGAACGCAAGAAGGCCCGCGTTCTCGAGGGAGCTTTTACGCGATCAAGGATGGAAATATCAACCTGTTCAAGATTGTCAAGGTCGTGAACGAACTGGTGCATGTCGCTGTAGCGATCCTTCGGCTCCCGTTGGAGACTTTTTGCAACGACCGCAGCCAGTTGAGGCGAAATGCCGGATTGAATTTTATCCAGCCGCGGAATATTGCCGCTCAGATGCTGCGCCATGACAGCAAGATTTGAATCTCCGCTGTACGGCGTTCTCCCCGTCAGCAACTCGAAAAGCATTGTTCCAACCGCATAAATATCGGTGCGAACGTCCCCCCGCTGCCCTTCGATCTGTTCCGGGGCCATGTAATCAGGGGTTCCGGCAGTGCTGCTCAAGTTCGCGTACGTGACCCTGAAAGATTTTTTCGTCAGCGCGAGGCCAAAATCGAGCACGACCGGCTGACCTGCGGCGGTGATCAAAATATTCTCCGGCTTGATGTCCCGATGAATGATCTGATTATCGTGACAATGAGCGATTCCATCAGCAATCTTTCTGATCAGCCCGACCGCTTCGGCTGGCGGCATGGGCGCTGCCCTTGCGACAAGCGACCGCATCGATTCCCCCTCAATCAGCTCTGTCACAAGGTAAGGCGTACTGTTAAACCGGCCCGATCCCAACCCTTTGAGAATTGCAGGATGCTGCAGCGTTCGCATCACCTCAAGCTCACGCTGGAATCGTTCATACTGGGCTGGATCGCCGATCGACATCTTATCAGGAATCTTCAGGACGACTTCCTTACTCGTCAGCAGATCAAAAGCGCGGTAAATGTCGCTCATTCCGCCTTGAGCAATGTGGGCCTGAATTTGAAAATGGTCGAACTGATCGCCGATCTGAAGCATTGATATTCTAGCCATAAAAGCTCTCGCAAGTTTTGGCACCGGCGGAGGACGTTTTGACGCCTCGTCCATCGTCAGCGCCATGTATTTTCTGCTGATAGTTCGGTGATTTTTCCAACGTATGGCTTGCGAGCAGGAGATTATACCAAAGATTCCCTACAAATGCAATTCTCTCCCACCGGCCGTTGTTGAGTTTGTATTGATTGATGCTCCGCATCCTTTGTGACCCGGTCATTTAAACAACCGCCGAATGGCCTGGGGCAAAGTCCAAAATGAACTCTTCTCATCCTCCGCTTTAGACGGCGCGAGCCGGTGAAGATACAGAAGAATCATCGAAAGGTTATCGTCACTTCCTCGTTCCATGGCGAGATCGACGATCTTCTTGCAAATATGTTCACGGTCTTTGGACTGTGAAATAATATCAGCAAATTCATCATCCTGAATCGTCGCCCACACTCCGTCCGAA
This sequence comes from Bacteroidota bacterium, assembly GCA_035506275.1. Classification (NCBI taxonomy): domain Bacteria; kingdom Pseudomonadati; phylum Bacteroidota; species Bacteroidota bacterium. The sequence goes on along the minus strand of DATJPT010000011.1, from coordinate 2,790 downwards.
CAAAGAACGATGATATCGCCCGGCTTCGCCTGGACTTGAAATATGTCAGGCTGCACAAACAACTCCATGCCAAGGCATTTATCCAGCATTGACCGCTGGCTGTGCGTTCGCACTTTTTCCGGTGAGAGGACTTTCATTCTTACCAGCTCTCCCACGCGTGTATGGTCGTTCGTCAGACATTTCGACTTTTGCTCGCGGATCAGATAGGCGCGGCTGTCGCCGATGTGTGCGATATGTAATTTATTCCCCACGATATTAACTGCGGTTAACGTGGTCCCCATCCGGCCGGCACCGAGACGCTGGGCGGTCTGATAGACGCTCAAGTTCGCATTTTGAACTCCTACACGGAGTTTTTGAGATGGGGGAACCCCGTTCGCTGCATAAAATGTTTCGAAAAAAGTTTCGAGCGCCAATGCACTCGCAACTCCCCCGTGAGCATAGCCCCCCATGCCATCCGCAATGCCGTATAAATGCCCGTCGGTGAATGTAAGGTTGTCGACGGGATCACAAAGACGAACCGCATCCTGATTATCCTCGCGGACATTTCCCATGTGCGTGTAGCTGTACGATTCTATCTCGACGATCTCAGAATCCGTCATTCATACTCCTGGTACAAACTAGGAGGGAGGAAAACGCAATGACATTTTCCTCCCTCCGCATCGCTGCTAAAATGCTGTCCACATTTATCCGTTATGATCCGGTGGTCGCTGGAACGATCGCTTTGCCGATCTTCTTGCTGTTCCATACAAGATAGACGACGCTGACAACACCCCATCCGCCGGTAATATAGAGAGCCATTTTTGTGGCATCTTCGGAAACTCCAGGTGTCGTTAATCCGATAAAGACAACGCCGATGAGCAATCCGATGTTCCCGATCAGGCCAAGGAAAGGAATGATCGCATGCTTCACACTGTGGAATTCTTCCCGTCCGACAAACGTCACGAAGGTCAGACCACAGATGAGAGCGTAGAGGGCAAACGTGCCGATGTTCGAAGCCAGTGTGATACCCGTTAAGGCCGTGACATTCAGAACGCCGATGCTTCCGAGAACGGCGGACACAACCACAAGGACCCATACCCCCACGTGCGGGCTGGCATGCTTCTCGTGCAGGGAACCGAGCATTTCTGGCATTTCCTTGTCCTGGGCCATTGCAAAACTAACTCGCACGGCAGTATTGATCGCAGCGAGCGTAGTCCCCACAACGGCGAGAGCAACGGTGATAGCGATAATAATCATCAGAATAAATCCGTTTCCACCGAGCATCGCATCGCCGATAAGACGAACCAAATCTCCGATGGGCGCGCCCGAGGCAGCCGCGGCATCCATGCCCGTGACGATGCTTCCGTCAGGATTCGTAAACGTCAGTTTTTCGCACACTGCATAGTTTGCCGCAAAATATTCGAGCAGGTAAGCGAAGAGCCCTTGAATGACCAACGAAATGAGAACGCCGCGTGGAATGTCTTTCTTCGGATTCAATGCTTCTCCCGCTAATGATGTGGAAGATTCGAACCCAACAAGAATCAGGATCGCAATCGTCGACTGAAAGAGCATCGCCGAGAGGCTGTGCGGCCAAACGACAGAGATCGCGGCTGGATGAGCCCATTGGGTGGCATGAAGGGGATTTTGAACACGGAACATGATCGCCAGTATGCTGAAGCCGATCAGCGAAACCAATTGAATCACATTGATGGCGATGGCAACATTCGTCGAACCGGTGATTCCGCGAACTGCGATCAACCCGATAAATAAGGAGAATACAACGGCGATTCCGATCTGCTCGGGAATGGTAATGTTGATATTGAATTGCCCGAAAATATAGGTAACGAGCACAGCCATCATCGCTACCATGACGCCGGGATAGACCCAATAAAACAAGTGGGCAGCCCATCCCGTGAGAAACTTGGCCAAACGAGCGAAGCGACGGTGGGATGCCTTGTCACGGTCAAGGAAGGCTTTTTCAGCAAAATAGTAAGAACCGCCGGCGCCGGCTTCCGGATAGCGTCTCGCCAATTCAGAGAATGCTATTGCGGTAAGAAATGCAACAATGAGAGCTGCGACGATACCGGTCCACATGTCCGTCGCACCGCCATTGTTCGACGCTTGCACTTGGAATGTGATCCACAAAAATGCACCGGGAGCGATAAGCGCCATTGCGTTCACCGTGACACCAGTGAGGCCCAGCGTCTTTTTCATGGTGGTCTTTTTTTCTTCAGCCATATTTACCTCTCGAGGTTATTGGATGATTGTTGAGAATATTTTCTGAGTCAGAACGTTGCGACAACGCCGATGAGCAACGTCGGCTGCGACTGCGCCGAAAGCGACGGGCTCGCACTGGCCGTGTTGAAGAACCCAGGATTGTTCGACAGATCGTCCCTGAACTCCACCCTCGTGATCAACGGGTCGAAAAGATGGTACTCATAGGTCACCGTCACCTCTTTCAGGGTCTCCTTCGTGTCGAATGGCGTCGGTGCCCCGGTCAAGGTGTAGAGATAGGGGTCCGAATAGACCTCTTCCCTCAAGGCAATGTCCGATTTCGGGCCGAGCGCATACTTCTCATACAAATCGATCCCCTTCCACATCATCAGCGGACCTGCCGAACCTCCTAAACGCTCCTGCCCGTAGTCGGCGTTCACAGCCAGCGTGAGGTTTTCGTTGACCGCCTCGGTGATAATAAAGTCTGCCACATCCTTCTTCCCATACGGCGCAAGAAAGGGCTGTTCAAACCCGCTGATACCGTTAAAGACGATGCTCGTGCTCGAGGAAGCCGTATAGTTCAGCGTCAATCCGAGC